>SKHA01000277.1 GCA_007117185.1 Spirochaeta sp.
ACATTACCGATCGTCTTCATCCGCTTCTTCCCCTCTTTCTGCTTCTCAAGGAGTTTGCGCTTCCGGGAAATATCACCACCGTAACATTTGGCGGTCACATCCTTCCGGAGAGCCGGAATCGTCTCTCGAGCGATGATCGTTCCCCCTATCGCCCCTTGAATGGCGATCTTGAACTGGTGACGGGGAATCTCGTTTCGCAGTTGCCTGCAGGCAGCCCGGGCGCGAAGTTCAGCGTTGCCACGGTAGACCAGCATCGCCAGCGCATCAACCGGCTTTGAGTTCACCAGGATATCCAGGCGTACCAGGTTCACCGGGCGGTAGTCGATCATCTCGTAATCGAACGAAGCGTACCCCCGGGAGAGGGACTTAAGGGAGTCGTAGAAGTCAAAGAGAACCTCCGCCAGGGGCATCTCAAAGATCACCTCGACCCGGGATGTATCCAGGTAGATCATGTCCTTCTGAATACCCCGCTTGTCATTGCAGAGGGTCAGCATTGGCCCCAGGTAGGTATCCGGGGTTATGATCGACGCCTTGATGAAAGGCTCGTAAGCCTGCTGGATGTGACCAACTTCGGGGTACTCCATGGGGCTGTCAACAACCTTCTTTGACGCGTCGTTCATCGTCAGCTCGTACCGTACCGATGGCGCGGTCAGCACCAGGTTGAGACCAAACTCACGCTCCAGTCGTTCCTGAACCACCTCCAGATGGAGCATGCCCAGAAATCCGCACCGAAATCCGAACCCAAGGGCAGCGGAGTTGTCCTTCTCGAAGACCAGGGACGCGTCGTTCAGCTTCAGCTTGTCCATCGCCCGGACGAGGTCCTGATAATCATTGGTATCCACCGGAAAGATCGACGAGAAGACCACCGGTTTGACCTCACGGAACCCTGGCAGGGCCACATCACACTTACGCTCCGGTCTGGTGACGGTATCACCCACTCGGACGTCCCTGATCGTCTTTATCCCGGCGATGAAATACCCCACGTCGCCCGCTTCCAGCGAGTCGGTCTTCTCCAGAACGATCTTGAAGCGACCAATCTCCTCCACCTCGTACTGGGAGCCGTTAAACCACATCTCGATGGTGTCTCCACGACGAAGGCTCCCCTCAAAGATGCGGATGTGAACGATGACTCCGCGGTACGGGTCGTAGTGGCTGTCAAATACCAGCGCCTTCAACGGAGCTTTCACGTCACCGACTGGGGGTGGAATGCGCAAAACCAGCGCCCTGATGAGATCCTCAAGCCCCTGTCCCGTCTTTCCGCTGACCAGGACCACCTCATCCGGGTCCAGCCCAAGATCGTGGTTGATCTGATGCAGGCAGTTCTCCACATTCGCCGCGGGGAGATCGATCTTGTTGATCACCGGGATGATGTGCAGGTCGTGCTCTACCGCCAGATAGAGGTTGCTCAGGGTCTGTGCCTCAACACCCTGGGCGGCGTCGATCAACAGAATAGCTCCCTCGCACGAGGAGATTGCCCGGGAAACCTCGTAGGAAAAATCCACGTGTCCCGGGGTATCAACCAGGTTCAGCTGGTACATCGTTCCGTCCACGTCCATGGGCAACGTGACCGCCTGGCTTTTTATGGTTATGCCTCGCTCACGTTCGATATCCATAGAGTCCAGGAGCTGGTCTCGAAAGTCCCTGTCCTCAACGATGTGGGACCGTTGAATGAAGCGGTCAGCGAGGGTGGATTTACCGTGGTCAATATGTGCGATGATGCAGAAATTTCGTGTGTTGCCTTGATTCATCAGAGTGCAGTTGTACTACGCGAGAGGACGCGAGTTCAAGCAACGCCAGAATCGAGCATTCGTCTCAGTCTGGTGACCAGCTCCAGCGGTTCAAACGGTTTGAGCAACGTTTCGTCCTGCCCGGCGTCACGTTCAGCTCCGGAGAGGAGTAACATGATTCGCGGCACCCGTTCCCCGGGGTTCTCGCGGAGGAGCTCGACGATCTCGGTGACGGAAAAGTACGGAGCTGAAAGGTCGCTGACGATGGCCGCTACCCGGGGAAAGCGGCGCAGCATCAGTACCCCTTCCCCGACGGACCGCGCCGTCAGTGGGGTGTAGCCGTAGTGGCGCAATGTCTCCGCTACAAGAGCTCGCACCGACTCCTGTTCCTGAATGACCAGGATCGTCTCGTTTCCTCCCACTTCCAGTTTCTCTGTTGCCCCGATGGGGGCGTCCACGGATGAACCTTTGGCAATGGGCAGGAAGACGGAAAAGCGGGTACCGTGTCCCAGGGTGCTGCTGACGTCGATTCCGCCATCGCTCTCGTCTACTGCACTGTAGACGGTGGCCAGACCAAACCCACTGCCCTGGGTCTCGTCTTTGGTGGTGAAGAACGGTTCAAAGATCTGCGGCAGGTGCTCCGGAGCGATCCCCTCTCCGGAATCGGTCACCGAGAGGACGGCGTAACATCCGCTGTCCAGAGTTCGATTTCGCACAGTTACCGGAGAGCGCAGTTCCTGAACTTCCGTAGTGACCCGGATGCTTCCACCGGAAGGCATCGCGTCTCTGGCGTTCAGAACCAGATTCAGCAGGATCTGCTGCAGCCGGTTGGGGTCAATGAACACCACCGCGTCGTTCCCGTCGTTGTCGAAATCAAGGTTGATGTTCTCCGTCACCAACCCCTCGATCATCGACCGTGCCATTCCTATCAGCTCATGGAAAACGATCTCTTCCGGACGCACCACCGGCACCCGACTGAACGCCAGCAGCCGTCGCGTCAGTTCTGCTGACCTGCGGGCAGTGTCGTACAACCCGAAGATATTCTTCTTCAGATTGTCCTCATCAGGAGAATCGGCAACATCATCAAGGGCCAGACGGGCATAACCGAGGATCACCGTGACAAGATTGTTGAAGTCGTGAGCCAACCCCGCAGACAACCGTCCAACCGCATCCATCCGCCGGGAGTGAGCCAGCTGTTCCTCTTTTTCCCGCATCGCCCGCTCACGGCGTACCTGCGGTGTGGTGTCCCGGATCACCCAGACGATGTATTCGGCCTCACCGCTGAGGGTGTGCCCCAGGACGGTCAGGGCGAGCTCGTTCTCGTTTTTCAGTCGCGTCCAGGGGATACCTTCGGAGCCAGGGCCCGACCGGGCCGCTTCGGTGAGCACTGACATGGGAACGTAATGTTCAAGAGGAACGTCCTGACCTTCCAGCTCGAACAGTGCAGCAGCCGCAGAGTTGGAAAAGAGAATGGACCGCTGATGATCGGTAACGACGATTGCCGTCTCGATAGCTTCCATCACCAGTGAGAGCAGCTGCTCCCGCTGTTCCATTTCCCGACGCATCTGATGCCGGTAGAGGGCCAGAACAACAGCGGTGCGCAGCTCCCGCTCCTCAAAGGGTTTAATGATATAGGCAAAGGGTTCGGTCACTTTTGCCCGGGCCAGAGTTTCCTCGTCAGCGTACGCGGTGAGAAAGATCACCGGGAGGTGGAATCGACGTCGTATCTCCTCGGCAGCGGTAACCCCGTCCATCTCGCCCTGCAAGTGAATATCCATCAACACCAGATCGGGCAGTTGGGCATCCCGCGTCTCCAGAAACTCGATCGCTTCCTCAGCCCCGGGGAACGTCCCGGCTACTTCATGACCAAAACGCTGCAGGTGCAGACGGATGTCGAGGGCGACGATCTGCTCGTCTTCTACAACCAGTATCCGTGCCATCAGCTACCAGGACAGGCCAAGACTGGCGATGGTGGCCAGCAGCTTTTCCCGCTCAATCGGTTTGACCAGATACGCGTCGGCTTCACCGTCGTGATACGCCTCAACCACGTTCCTTGGATCCTCAAGGGCGGTGGTCATCACAACTTTAACACGATCCGCGAAGAGTACTCCGATCTCCGCTTCGAACCGCCGAATTTCCTTGAGGGCTGTATGCCCATCCATCTCGGGCATCATGATGTCCAGAAGAATCAGATCGTACTGATTCCGTTCTTCCCAGGAGAGGCGATACGCTTCAACACCTTCACGACCATCCACTACAACGTCGGTGTCACAGACTCCCCGCAGCAAGACCTGGAGATACCGGCGGCTGCCGAAATCGTCCTCAACAATCAGAACACGCATACATCACCTCTCATGATTCGTCTCTTCTTTCAGCACATCGTTGAATAATCCTGGCCGCTGCCGGAAGGTCGCCGCTGCGCAACGCCAGATACGCCCGAAAACACGCCGAGTCAATCTTTGCTTCGCCGTTTTGGGCGCGGTACTCCGCCAGGTATTCCATTGCTGCCTGCCGGTCACCCCCGGCGATGGCCTCCTGGATCCGCTCCATGGCGCCGGCTGAAACCGTTTTGGTATCAACAGGTTCCTCAAGTCCTTCGTTTTCGGGGCTGACAGCCCCGACGATAGCGTCTACGAGCGCCTCCATCGTGAGTGGCATATACTGTTCTGTATCCACCCAGCGAGAACTGCCCAGGACACGCACCCCACCGGCGCGCTCCGTTCCGTTCCCGGGATGATCAAGAATAAACCCACCCGACTCCTGCCAGGGAAGGAGTACTTCCGCCGCCAGAGGGTCTGTCACGATGAGGTGCATACCCCGTAACGCGGAGAGGTTCACGCTCCGGTCCGCTTCCGTCGCTTCCGGGGTAACCGGGACAGAAACTGTGGCCACCGTCCCCTCCAGCCCGTCGTTGCGCCCGGCTATGGTGATCTCCCCCCTCATGGCAAGGACCACTCTTCTGGCCATGGCCAGCCCCAGTCCTGAACCTCCCACGCTGCGGGTTCGGGAGGGAGCGAGCTGAGAAAAGTCGTCAAACACCCGCTCTCGATCTTCCGGCGGGATTCCGGGACCGGTATCTTCGACTCGGACGGTGAGACGGCCGGGACTGCCCGGGGTGTCCTGCCGGTCCAGGCGGGAAACGATCAGAATGGTGCCGGAAGCGGTAAAACTGACCGCGTTGGCAACCAGATTATCTATCGCCCTGGTGAGCTGCCGCCAGTCGGCTCTGCAGCTCCCGGAAAGCTCGGGAGGAGCAACCACGGCCAGGCGCAACGCTTTTTCCATTGCACGGGGTCGAATTTTCTCAGCCGCAGCCATGACAATATCCCGGGGGATGAACGCCTCCGGCTGCAGGGAACGCTCACCTGAATCCAACGCCGAGAAATCCAGAACGTCCTGGATCTGCCGGCGAAGATCGTCGCAGGATGCGGCGGCGATGGAGAGGTTCTCCGCCGATTCAGGAGAATGCTCTTCGTCCCGGACCAGACCGATCATCCCCTGAATCACGTTCAAGGGTGTCTTCAACTCGTGACTGACCCGGGCAATGAACTCGCTTTTGGTTTTACTTGCAATCTCGGCGCTGCGCTTCGCCTCCACCAGAGAGCGCTCGTACTCCCGAATCGTGGTAACGTCACGAAGGACCAACACGTTCCGGTCCAAATCGCCACGGGTATCGGAAACCTGTTTCCGAAACACCTCCACTTCCCGCTGCCCGCCGTCCCGATGTTGTAACCACCACACCTTTCCCGGTCGATTTGGATCATTTCCGGTTTGTTCGTCCATCCGAACCACCTCGTCCAGGTGTTTCCCTCGGGCCTGAACAAGGGTCCAACCGGTGAGGTTCTCCGCTGCGGGGTTGACCAGAATGACATGATCCGTGGCATCGGTGGCCACGATCCCTTCGGAAACGGCGTTCACCGTCGTCTCAAGCAGAGCGGCGGTGGTGCGCATCGTCCGTTCTGTCCGATGGCGATATAAGACCATCTCCACGGTGATGAAGAGTTCACGTTCCTGAAACGGTTTCAGCAGGTACCCATAGGCATCCGTCTTTTTTGCCCGTTCCAGGTTGTTGGCGTCGGAGTAGGCCGTGAGAAAGAGAACCGGCACATCTATCTGCCCTTGAATGATCTCGGCAGTAGAGATGCCGTCGGTGGTACCGGCGATTTGTATATCCATCAATATGATGTCCGGGGAGTGCTTCAATGCCAGCGCAACGGCGCTCTCGCTATCTCGAGCCCGACCGACAACGGTGTAGTCCATCCCCTCCAGTCGGGCCTCAAGATCAAGCGCGACGATTGTCTCGTCTTCAACGATGAGGATTCTGGCTGCCATAGCGCCCGACTCTTTCCAGGACTGTTCGAGAGATCTTTTCCAGACCAACCACCGTATCAACAGCGTTGCGCTTTATAGCCTCATTGGGCATACCGAAGACTACGCAACTCGCTTCATCCTGAGCGATTGTGTACGCCCCGGCCTGGTGCATCTCCAGCATCCCGGTGGCGCCGTCGTCGCCCATTCCGGTCATGATCACCCCGATCGCGTTGGGTCCGGCGTCACGGGCAGCCGAGCGGAAGAGTACGTCAACAGACGGCCTGTGGCGGCTCACCAGTGGACCTTCCCGCACTTCCACGTAGAAGCGGGCACCACTGCGCCGCAACAGCAGGTGTTTGTTCCCTGGTGCGATCAGGGCGTGTCCGGTGATGACGGTATCGTTGTTCTCTGCTTCTTTCACCGTTATTTCACAGAGCGAATCAAGGCGTTTGGCGAACGCGGCGGTGAATTTCTCCGGCATATGCTGAACGATGACGATTCCTGGCGCGTTAAGCGGCATCGACTGCAGCACCTCCCTGAGCGCTTCAGTTCCACCGGTGGACGCTCCGATGCAGACGATTTTTTCCGTCGTCTCGGGAACACGGCGTCCCGATGGCGCCGGCAGGATGGCATCAGCGGAGCGCTTCGGCTGGATCTCATGATCATCCGCAACTGGACGTGGACGCGCCTGGGCGGCGGCGCTTGAGGTGCCTGTCGCAACCAGTCGCCCTCCTGAGAGTCGGGTGAGCTTGAAGCGAGCCTCATATGCGGCACGGACAGCGTTCCAGACGCTGACCCTGGACTCTTCGAGAAACTGCTTGGTGCCCATTTTGGGCTTCTCCAGAATTTCCACCGCACCGTACTCCAGCGCGGCCAGAGCGTTGGCTGATCCCGATTCGGCCATGGATGAACAGACCACAACCGGAAGTGGGTGCTGTTGCATCAAATGCCGCAAAAAGCTCAGGCCATCCATCCGGGGCATTTCGATATCCAGGGTGATCACATCGGGGACAACGGTGGTCAGCTTTTTTGCTGCGATATAAGGGTCAGCGGCAGTTGCCACCACCTCGAAATCGGCGGACGCACCGAGTATTTCCGCCAGTGTTTCCCGAACAACTGCGGAATCGTCAACGATCATCACCTTTATCTTTTCACGCATAGCACGCCCCTATTGTACCCTTTGATAGACCGTCGGCGCCACCGAAACGATGGGCAACTCGATTCCGGCAAGCGTCTCGGAATGACCAAGAAAAAGGTAGCCCCCGGGAAGGAGATACTGGTAAAGCTTGGTAAGCAGGCGCACCTGTCGTTCCCGGTCGAAATAGATGATCACGTTTCTGCAGAAAATCACGTGAAACCGGTCTTCAATGGGAAAGGAGGGAGCCATCAGATTGAGCCGATGAAACATTACCCGGCGACGGAGCTCCGGTCGCACTCGGACGACGTCGTTGTGCCGGTCCCGACTTCTGAGGAAGTAGCGTTTTTTCAGCGCCATTTCCACCGGCTCTACCCGAGTCGACGGGTACACAGCTCTTCTGGCCGTTCCCAGGACCGCCGTGGAGATATCCGTTCCGAGAATCCGGTAGTCGAAACGGGTCTCCTGTCGCTGAAACTCCGCCAGGACCATCGCCATGGTGTACGCTTCCTCGCCGGTTGAGGAGGCAGCGGACCACGCCTTGAAGTACCCATCGGTGCCCCACCCGTCGTCAAGGTGCCGGGGCAGCACAACGTCACGGAGATACCGGAAGTGGTCAGGTTCACGAAAGAAATCGGTCTTGTTGGTGGTAACCACGTCGATCATGTGGATGATCTCGCCATTATCATCAGAGAAGACAAAGTCGAGATATTCCTGGAAGGACGCCATTTTCAACGCTCGCAGACGCTTCTGCAACCGACCTTCCAGCATGATCCGTTTCGCCGGGGGCATTTTTATCCCCACCTCTGTCTCGATGTAGGAACTCAACTGCCGGAACTGCTTTTCATTGAGCGACGCGTTTATTACGGACATTGCTGTTCACCAATCGCTGTACATCAATAATCAGAGCTACGGTGCCGTCACCCAGGATCGTTGCCCCACTCACCGCTTCAACGTGATGGTACAACTGGCCCAGATTCTTAATCACTGTCTGATGATCACCGATGACAGCGTCCACAAGAAAGCCCACTGCACCGATACCGGTTTCCACCACCACGGCCTGCTCAATCTCCGGCAGCTCTCCGATGATGGAAAACTCGGAACGCAGATCCATCAGGGGAATCAACTCGCCACGGTTTTCCAGTAACCCCTCCTTCTTGCCGTTGCGGTGATACTCGACGCACTCGGAGACATTTGAGAGGGGAATTACAAAGCGTTCGTCAGCGATCCGTACCAGCAATCCGTCGATGATCGCCAGGGTGAGGGGAATGGTCATGACGACAGCAGAACCCTGCCCGGGGGTTGACTCGACGGCAACGGACCCGCCGATCGTATCGATCTCGCGCCGAACGACATCCATCCCTACCCCGCGGCCGGAGACGGAGGTGACTTCGGCAGCGGTGGAAAAACCCGCCATGAAAACCATATCGTACACTTCCCGATCAGAAAGCTGCGTATCGGCACTGATCAGGCCATTTTTGATCGCCTTGGCGATGATCCGTTCGCGATCGAGGCCCTTGCCGTCGTCCTCAACGCGAATCTCCACGTTGGCTCCGGTGTGGCGAGCCACCAGCCGCACCGTGCCGTTTCGGCGTTTCCCCGCCGCCACACGCTGGTCCGGAAGCTCAACCCCGTGATCGATGCTGTTACGAATCACATGGACCAAGGGGTCCTGCAGTCGCTCGATGACAGTCTTGTCCAGTTCGGTGTCACCGCCCTCGGTCTCCAGGTCCACCTCTTTGTGGAGGTCCCGGGCCAGGTCCCGGACAAGCCGCTTGAAGCGGCTGAAAGTACTGGAGATGGGTAGCATGCGAATGCTCATGGTATGATCCCGCAACTCCCCGATCAGCCGTTCGAAGTGTTCAGCAATTGCCTGCAGAGAGGACTCTTCCTGCAGAATCGCAGTCTGGGATAACCGCGCTTGCAACGTTACCAGCTCGCCCACAAGATCCACAAGATCGTCCAGTTTTTCCGACTGCACCCGGATGCTGGCGGCACCGCTTTCGGACTGAATCTTCTGGCGAGCCTTTCGGGCGTGCTCCTGCTCCTGCAGCGCCGTCTCGATTTCCCGGGCATCTACCCCGCGGCTGCGCAGAACTTCGCCAAGGCGGGTCTGCCCGGCCAGTGCGTCCGCAACAACGGATTCCTCCACCACACCGCGTTCAACCAGAATCTGACCCAGGCGCTTGTACTGCTGGGGATCCCCAAAATCGATCTCGTCAACTTTCCTGATCAGCAGCTCACACTCATCCTCAACAAACATGAAGACGTCCCGCAGGGCGTTCTCATTCTCAGTGGTGGTAAGAAAAAGGTCCCAGGAGGTACCACAACTGCCAAGATCAAACGTATCAACCGGAAGAATCCCCTCGGTGTGGGCCACGGTAGTGCAATCGCCCATCTCCTGAAGTTCCTGGAGCAGGAGCAACGGATTGGTACCGTTGGCCATTATCTTCGAGTCGGGAATAAAACGTATGTGCCAGGTGATCGGAAACCGATCCTGCTCCACCGAATCCGCCGGAAGAACAACTGACGCGTCCTCACTGATGAGTCGCCTCTCCACCGGCTTCGCCGGCCCGCTCTGATCCCTGGTGCCGGGAGGACTCACCTCCAACTCGAGAAGGCGCTGCAGTTTCTTTGACTGTTCATCCAGTTCAGAGGTGACTTCCGGCGTGTCCAGAAGCGCCCGGATATGA
Source organism: Spirochaeta sp. (assembly GCA_007117185.1). Classification (GTDB taxonomy): domain Bacteria; phylum Spirochaetota; class Spirochaetia; order DSM-27196; family Alkalispirochaetaceae; genus Alkalispirochaeta. The sequence continues at coordinate 9,867 of SKHA01000277.1, forward strand.
TCACGACATTGCAGCGTCAGGTCGATCAGGGAGGGGGTAACGGGAGATTTGCCGCTGCGAACCGTCTCCAGCGCAGATTCTACGTGATGGGTAAACCCGGCAACCACGTCGAAGCCGAACATTCCAGCGGAACCTTTGATGGTGTGCATCGCCCGGAAAACCGCCGCTACCAGTTCACCGTCTTCGGGGTTGTCTTCCAGGGCAAGAAGTGATTCTTCCAGACTGTTGAGCAGTTCCTGCGCTTCCGCGAGAAACCCTTCCTGGAACCCGTCAATCATTGGGCGCCCCTTTGTCCTCAAGGTGGGTATCCAGTTCCCGACCTTCACGTACCGGATTCGGTGTAAACCCTCCAGCTGTCATCCGTCCGGCCACCACTTCAGGCACCGCACCGGTCAGGTGCACCGCCTTTTTGTGTAACCGGGCGTAGCGCTTGAGGGAAATCAGAAGCTGTACACCGGCAAGATCGATATCAGTGCATTGACTGAGACTCACCAGTACCATCGGAACTTCCTTGAGAGCTGTTGTCACTGTTTCGGCCAGACCTGTCACCGTTGAAAGGGTCACGTCACCTGTAAAGTTAACCACTCGAACGTTTGTACTCATGTGAATGCCCCTGTTGTTATGAAATCATACTGTACATCCGCAAACAAAACACGCGCCCCGGGTGGTTTTCTTCAGAGAAACGAGTTGGTCTCGAGGTACGCGCCAAGCTGCAACCCCGTCTCAAGAAAACCGGCTTTCCGTTTTCGGATTACGATCTGGATGAACGCCGCCCGGGCGTCACGGTCGACATGCCAGTTTCTCAGGGAGAAGGGATCGTTAACGGAAAGGCTGGACTCATCAGCAATTGAACCGGGCAGAACGTCAGTGATCACGTAGTCCGGTCCGAACAGGCTCCCGGCGAGTTCGTCCACGTTCATCCCGAAAAGAACAGGAAACAGCTCTTCAATGGGCTGGCTCTTCATTGCATCCTCTACAGGACTGAACGGTCGCTGATCAAGTGCCAGCAGACGCCGCACCTCCGTGCCACTGGAGTCTATCCAGTCCGTCACCACCAGCGAGCCGGGACGTCCGCCAAGAATCAGATCCTGCGCGTCGATCATATCTGAGACGGCGACACCATTGATGTGAGTGAGCCGCTCGCCAACCTGGACGCCGCTGCGCTGTACCGGTGATCCCGGAACCACGTACACCGCGGTCAATCCCCGGGACCCCTCGTGGAGGGAAACCCCGAGCCACGGGTGGACAATCGCACCATCAGTGAAGAGCCGGGGAAAGAAATGACGAATCCAGTACGCCGGAATGACGAAGTTCACCCCCTCAAACTGGGGGATTCCCGCAAAAACAACCGCTGCAACCTGACCGTCGTCGGGAAGCACCAGAGGTCCCCCGCTGTTGCCCGGGTTTACCGGGGCATCAATCTGTACCGCCTCTCCGATCTGCAGGAAGCGGCGACCAGAAGCGGATACAATCCCCGAGGTGATCGTACTGTCCAGACCACCAGGTGATCCCAGCGCAAGAACGCGCTCCCCCGGTACGAGCCTCCGCACATCGCTGAGAGACATCACGATTGGCGGGTCGATCTCCACCTTCAGCAGGGCGATATCAAAGACCCGGTCGTATCCCACTACCCTGGCGGGAATCCGTTCGGTGCTCCGCCCGGGCAGCTTGACGTACAACCGGGAGAAGCCGTTGTAGGTGGGGTCAACTTCACTGGAGATGACGTGATAATTGGTGATCACATAGCCCCGCGGGTCGACAAAAAAACCACTGCCGATGACCCTGTCAGGCACCCCGACGCCACCGGATATGCGCATACCACGATTTACCCATACGGTAACAGTACCTGCGAGGAGGTCCGCCGAGGTGACTTCCGGCAGGATCGGCTCATCGGTATCGCTCACTTCCAGACGTCTGAGAGCCTCGGAGTTGTTGAATCTCTCCGCGAGGTGCCGGAACGCGATCCGCTGCTCCTCGGAGAGATCGTCAAGGGTGGAACGACGCAGCAGCCGATACAGAGCCAGAACCTCCTCCTGCCGATCAAGCTCGGCAAGAGACCACCACAGCAGGATCTCATCCCGGGCGGGGAGTTCCAGCTCCTCGCCGGGGGAGTATTCCAGGCCCACCTGGAGGGGGTCGCTCAACAGGATTCGGATGTTGTCCACGCTCTGCAGCACCGTTTCCCAGTCTTCCTCGACCCGAGCGATACGGAATCGGTGGGACTCCGCGTCGATGACCCGGCTCATCCATTCACCCACGTCCGGGGCAGACAGGAGGCCCCCGATGAGACCGGAGTTGAGCCGATCCACCACCGCACCGCTGGCCCCCTGGTCCAGCAGTTCCTCAAGATGGTCAAGGAGCATCTCCCGGTGATCGAAGGTACGGGGTATTCGTTGTTCCGGAGTGGATGAGCAACCTGCCGAACCGAACGAGAGAGCCAGTGTCATCAGGAAAAGAACAGTCGCACTTTTCAACGCAGCATCTCCAGCTCTCGCAGTTCTCGTTGCAGCTGCGCCACCGAGGCTGCATCAGGAAGATATGCTTCTGCACCTGCCAGTTGTCGTTGAAACCGTTCTGTCATCTCACTCTCGAACATAACACGTCCCGGAAGCATCTCCACCGTTGTGAAAAAACGGCGTTGTGGATCGTTTGAAAACGGTACGGCCAGCCCCCCCGGGGAGACTGGAACCACAGCCAGGTTGATCTCGTACGGAAGCGGCTGCACCGGGCGCCACCGCCGGGACTCCAGACGATCAATTTCCTCACGCTCCTCCGTCGTGGTCACCTGATAGCGATGAACCTCTGACAGAAGGGGGTATCGGCTGTAGCGCAACTGGAAAATCTCATCACCATCACGGAGTCTCACAGTCAGCGCCGACCCTCCAAACTGGACCGACCGTTCCACCGTGCCGTCCCGGCCGGCATCGTGACGCCACTGTACAAGATTGCCGTCGGCGAGACGGTATTCCTCCCAGCTGTGGTCTGACAGGTCGTCCCGATACAACGCGTGCTCTCCCCTCTCAAGCAGATCAAGGGCTGGTTCAAACGGGGCAGGCAGGTTCTGCGGCCAATCAGCGTATCCAACCCGTCGGGCAAGAAGTTCCCACAGCGATTTTCCGTCCTCTGCCAGCGCCTCAGCCAGGCGCGGATCTATGGGTACCTCCGCATCTATAACTCTCAGGAGAACCGGCTCCAGGGCGGTCCCGCCACGGTCAAGATAGAGCTCCGTCAGCACCATGCGCACCTCCGCGGCGTCCGATGGCAGCGCAGTGATCACGTGGCTGAGAATTTCGTCGGGAGCGTTTTCTGCATCACCAGAGAGCATCTCCTGGATCCACTCCAGCTGGGAAATGGTCACCACCGGAAAGCGACGGTAGTCCAGAAGCCCCAGCGTCACATTCAGGGGGTCTGCTGCGCGACGGCGACTCAGGGAATCACCGGCGGACCAGGCGGGCCCTGCGTTCAAGAGGGCCTCTGTCAGCAATGTATCGATTGCCGGGTCGCCCTGGTGGGGCGTTAGAAACGGTATTGCTTCGCCGCTGCGTCCCGTCTCCATGAGCAGCTCAGCGTACGCTGCTGCCACCCGTTCAAACTCAAGGGACTCAAGGGGCAACTGCAGCGCCTGAAGAAGCAGCGTCTGCCGATAGTGCCGGTCGTCCCGACCGGCGTCCTGGAGCATCGCCAGGTGGTAAAAAGCATCACCCAGGTCAGGTGCTACCCGCCGGGCCCGCTCCAGAAGGAATCGTGCCGTACCGGCGTCTCCCTCTTCCTGTTGGGCCAGCGCCTGCCGCACCAACTGACGGGCAAGTCCCTGGTGGAGTTCCCGGGACTGCCCGTGCAGGGAAACCCCGGGTACGACCAGCGAGAAAACCAATGGCGCAAACCAAACCGCCCCGAATGGACGGCGGGTTTTACTGCTGCGTCTCCTCATCGGTACCTTCTTCATCATCGGGCTTCGATTTCGGTTCTGGCTCCGTCTCCTGCGCTGTCTCCGGTTCTGTCTCCGGTTCTGGCTCCGGTTCTACCTTCATCTCCGGCTCCGTGTCCTGGACAAGCCGGGGAAAACCAAACAACTCCCTGATATCGCTGTCCGAGAGCGTCTCCCGCTCCACAAGGACCCGGGCCAGTTCTTCCAGCTGATCCCGATGCTCCGTCAGGATCGCTTCAGCAACCTGGTAGGACTCATTCAGGATTCTGCGTATTTCCGTGTCAATCGCCTGGGCGGTTGCTTCGGAGTAGTCCTTATGCGTGGCGATCTGTTTGCCGAGAAAGATCGGTTCGTCTTCCTGGCCGAATGACACCGGCCCCAACTCACTCATGCCCCACTCGGTAACCATCCTCCGGGCCATCTCGGTGGCCTGCTTCAGATCGTTCTGTACCCCTGTGGTGGTCTCGTTGTAGAACATCCGCTCCGCGACGTAACCGCCGTAGGCGATCCGGATCCGGTCCCGGAGATAACCCACCCCTTTACTGTAGGAGTCCTGTTCCGGCAGGGAAAACGCTACCCCGAGAGCACGTCCCCGGGGGATCACCGTCACCTTGTGGAGAGGATCAGCGTTGTCCAGGTAATAGTGCAGCAGAGCATGACCAGCTTCGTGACGCGCAGTCTTGAGCTTCTCTTCATCGTTGATGATTCTTGATTTCCGGGCTACCCCCATGAGCAGTTTGTCCCGGGCCTCTTCGAAGTCCTCCGCCTCCACGATCTCCTTGTCTTTCCGGGCGGCGTAGAGTGCCGCTTCGTTTACCAGGTTGGCCAGATCAGCGCCACTGGACCCGGGTGTAGCCCGGGCGATCCGCTTGAGGTCCACATCCACCGCCAGTTTGATCGCTTTGCAGTGTACCCGCAGGATCGCTTCCCGCTCCTGCATATCCGGCATATCCACAACGACCTGACGATCAAAACGCCCCGGTCTCAGGATGGCCGGGTCCAGAACATCAGGCCGGTTGGTTGCGGCCAGGACGATGACCCCCGTCTTGGTATCAAAACCATCCATCTCAACGAGCATCTGGTTGAGAGTCTGCTCTCTCTCGTCGTGACCGCCACCGTAGCCCGCTCCGCGTGTTCGACCCACCGCGTCCAGCTCGTCGATGAAGATGATGCACGGTGCGTTCTTGCGCCCCTGCTCAAAGAGGTCACGGACTCGGCTGGCTCCGACACCGACGAACATCTCAACAAAATCGGAACCGCTCATATGAAAGAATGAGACCCCTGCCTCTCCGGCACTGGCTTTGGCCAGCAGCGTCTTTCCGGTGCCGGGCATGCCTACCAGCAGCACCCCTTTGGGAATCTTGGCTCCGATTTTGGTGAACTTCTGCGGGTTCTTGAGAAACTCAACGATCTCCTGCAGCTCGTATTTTGCCTCTTTCTGCCCGGCGACGTCGTCAAAGGTAATTTTTATCCCCTCTTCGAGATATCGTTTGGCTTTGCTCTTGCCGAAGGAGAACGCTTTGTTGCCACTGCCCTGAATCTGCCGAAACATGAACCAGATGAAGAAGAACCCCAGCATCCAGGGAAAGAATTCCAATAGCACCTGCAACGGCGAAACCGGTCGCGGTGAGCCGGAAAACCGCACCCCCTGCTCCCGCAACTGCGTCACCAGCGAATCGTCAAAATACGGAATATTGGAGATGAACGGCCGTGTCTCGCCGTTGGCGGTGGTCAATGTTCCCTGAATCTCGTACTGGTCGATGATCCGCACCGAGTCAACCTGACCCTGCTGCAGATACGCCAGGAACTGTGAGTAGGGAATCTCCTGTCCGGGAGCCTGAGTGTTTGAAAAGAGCATCACCACAAACATTCCCAGGAGGGCGATGAGAAAAATCAGGGCAAACCTGTTGTTGCGGAAATTAAAATTGAAGTTATTGTTGTCGTTTTTGCCATTTCCCGAGTCCCCTCGCGGGTTTCGTGGTTCCTGGCCATTACTGTTCTGCATACGATTTCCATTCCTTACATACGAACCTGAGCGGCAGTTCCCGCTTGATCCGCGTCGTTGCGTCTGATTTGCAGTCTATCCCATCGCGGAAATAAAAGGCAGTACCGCTCTGCAGCACCGCAACGATACCCCGTCGATCCTCCAGGACGGTGAGGGTATCCAACGGGGCGATCCCGGTCAGGGACCGTCGTCTGCCGTTGTACTCCACGAAGTCGTTCTTTCTCCCGTCACGTATCACCAAAGGCAGCGTGATCTGCTCGGGGAACGTCTCCACAGACTGCCGGTCTTCGCTGAACTGAACACTCTGTATCGTTTTGCTCTCCGGCGAACTCAGCACCAGGGTGACTGTTCCGGGTCTGTGTACGCCGATAAGATACCCACGTCGGAGTACCGGGACAAGGGAGTGAGCCACAACAATCCGCTGTTCCGAGACTGATATGTTCAGATCCCGCACGGTGAGTTCGCCGGAGGCCCTTTCACCCAGGTTTCGTAGAAACTGCCGAACCGGCTTCCAGGGAAATCTCGTATCCATTGTAAGCCGGTAGACGATCTGCCGCAGGAATAGCTCGCCCACCGACGGCGGCAGTGAAAAGAAAAGCGTCCGCGAGAGAACTGTTTGTTTCTCCCGGTCCTCCAGGAGAACCCCGGCGGGGACCATGGCCAATGCGTCCCGGCGCAGGTCCTGCAACTCCCGAGCCAGTGAGAGTATCCCCTGTTCCACCGGGTGCTCCGGAAACACCTGTTTCAGCGCTGGTATCAGACCTGTTCGGACACGATTGCGCTGATACTCGGTGGAACTGTTGCCGGGGTCGTGATGGTAACTCACCGGGTACTCCCGGACGAACGACACCAGCTCGTCCCGGGACAGATGAAGTGCCGGCCTGAGAAGGGCAATCCCTCCGCGATCTGCTTCCAGCAGTCGCCACTCGGGAATCAGCAGCGGTTCCATAGGCGAACGCCCGGAGAAGAGGCGCAGAAGCACAGTCTCCACAGCGTCGCCCTGGTGATGCCCGCAGACGATCGCCGGTGCTGCCTGAGTACGGGCAACCTGGCACAGCAGGCGATACCGTTCTGTCCGGGCCACTTCCTCTACACTACGCCCCTCCCTGACGGCGCGATCCCTCAGAACTCCCGCCGGAATCGCCTGGTGGATTACCGGGAAACCGGTGAGTGCGCCCAGGGCATCCACCGCCCGGGCTTCCATCTGCCGATTTTCATCGTTCTGGATTCCGTGATCAACGTGGCCGATGACACTCCGGATCCAGCCGCCCCGGGCAAGAGCAAGAACCACAGCCACCGAGTCGCTCCCGCCGGAACACGCAATTACCAGCGGGGTCTTCCTGTCAGGGACGTAGCACTGGAGGCGTTCCTGGATTGTCGCTGCCACGGTGTGTTCGCTCATCGTCGACGTCTGTTTACCTCGCTTACAAGCGTCGGCAGGGGCGGCAGCGTGGCGGAGCGGAAGACCTCTGCCAGACGACGGATCGCCGCAGTCACGGCATCATCTTCTTCCGGAGAAAACGTGCCCAACACGTGATCCACCGTGGAGGTACCCTGTGCCGGGCGGCCTACGCCGATGTATATCCGGGCATAGTCCGATGAACCCAGGGCCGCAGTCACCGACTTGAGTCCGTTGTGCCCGGCGTCGCCGCCACGGGTCTTCATGCGTATTTCACCCACCGGAAGATCCATGTTGTCCAGGACCAGGCATATCATTCCCGTTGGAATGGCAAAACGGCGCACCAGGTACGGGATTACCTCGCCTGAGCGGTTCATGTAGGTCAACGGCTTTGCAAGGGTCAGCGTGGCGTCACCAGCTGCCATGACGTTTCTAAACAGGGGGCGTCGCCAGGACAACCCCCGTTGGTCACAGATGCGGTCGACTGCTTCAAATCCCACGTTGTGCCGGGTATTCCGGTATCCGGGACCAGGGTTACCCAACCCCAGGACAAGCATACCCGGTACGCTGGTGCTACTCGTCCTGGCCGGAATCGGCAGCAGGTGCAGCTGTGGTGGCTGCCTCTTCATCGTCGGTGGCTTCAACCTCGGCACGAGGCACAACGATTGAGACGATGGTCTGATCCGCGTGGGTGAGTACCTTCACCCCTTCCGGGATGGTCAGGTCCGAGACGTGGACCGATTCTTCTTTTTTGAGCGCCGTGATGTCGAAGGTGATCTTTTCAGGAATGTCCTTTGGCAGACATTCAATCTCGATCTCGTACAGGGAATGATCCACGATGCCGCCCTCGCGAACACCGATTGCCGACCCCACCAGCTCGACTGCGACGTGGGTGCGCAGCTTCTTGCCCCGCTCGATTTCGTAAAAATCGATGTGCTGGATCGTTCCGGTAGTGATGTCTTCATCGTAATCCTTGATGAGTACTTCACGGTTTTCTTTGCCCACGCTCACGGTAAAGATCGTGCTCTCCGAGATGGTGTGAAAGGTCTTGTGAAACTCCCGGGCGGAAATTGAAAGGTGCAGTGGTTCACTGTGGCCGTAAATGACCGCAGGAATACGTCCTTCCCGACGAAGCGAGCGGGCCACGCCCTTGCCAACTCCGGTACGCGCTTCTCCATTCAGTACTAACTGTGCCATGCAAAACTCTCCTTGGATACCAATTACGGGTTCCTGGGGCGGCAGGACTCGAACCTACGAATGCCGGGATCAAAACCCGGTGCCTTACCACTTGGCGACGCCCCAAAACAAACCTCCCCGTGAGGGAGGGATCGAGGAAAGACGATACCCCGTGGAGCGGCCTCGGGTCAATGCGGGTGAGCACCCTCAATCAGGTCCTCGTCATCGGGTTCGTGAAGTCGGGAGTCTGGATCCTCCAGGGCTTTCTCGTACGCTTCCAGGACGCGGTCCTGCAGAAGAGTACGGAAATCACTGTGTATGGGGTGGGCCACGTCCTTGTATTCGCCAGTTTTGGTTCGGCGACTGGGCATAGCGATAAATACACCGTTGCGGCCGTGTATGACTTTTATATTGTGTACCACAAAGGCACTGTCAAAGGTGACGGTTACGTACGCTCTCAGCTTTCCGTCGCCGCCAACACGACGCACACGAATATCAGTAATCTCCATACGCGGCTCCTGCTACTCAGTATACGGCCTCTGACCGCAGTGTCAAATAAAAGTGAACACGAAACGGAGATTCAGCCTTGAGAGACCTCAAACAGTCGCGGTGCGTCGAACCACAGTTTTTCCAGATCGTAAAACTCCCGCTGTTCCGGGAGAAACAGGTGGATTATCAGGTTTCCGCAGTCCATGAGGACCCAGCCGCCCTCTTCGCTTCGCCTGCGCCGGCTGTGGGGCTTCACTCCCCGGTCTGCCAACTCATCAACAAGTTGCCGTTGAAAACCCTGCAGCTGTCCCTCGCTGTTTGCTCCGGCAATCAGAAAAGCGTCCGCAAATGACGACTGGCTGGATACATCCAGCGCAATCACCTGGTCAGCACCGGCATCAACAAGAAACTCCGCGAGCTCCCTTGTCATCTCAATTACCGGTTGCCCGGACTGTACTTCCATCAAAATCTCCTCCCAGAATCACCGTCACGTCGATTTCACTGTCCGCCTCAACGTCGGTGACAAGACGTCTGGCATTGATCACATTTGCTGCCTGCTCTGCAAGATCCCCAAAACCGCGCCGGTCAATCACCAGCGTGTGGGTCACGTCGGTTGAGTCTGCGTTGCCCACCCGTACCACCTCGAAACCGAGTCCTTCATAGAGCTCCGCGGTCCGCCGGGCCAGGCCGGTACGACCCGTTCCATTGAGGATCTCCACGGTCACAACGACTGTCTCGGCGAAGTCTTCAACCGCTCCAGCTATCGTTTGCTCGACCTGCTGGACCGACTGCTGGAGCCACTGCCCTTCAAAGTGCGGAAACAACAGTTCCCGGGGCTGCCCCGCAACGTCTACGGTGCGGACAGTGCCCTGAATCCGGCGCCGTACCACCCGCTCCGGATCAATCTGTCCCAGGGTGCGGAAGAATGACGAGATCGCCCGGGATTCCAGTTCTGTTGTCATGTAGCGATCGCGCAGGGGGACCACGTCCGGGTGGAGCAGAAACTCGTTCTGGCTCTGAATTTCCCGCAGCATAGCCTGCACAAAGGACTGGCGCCGGCCCACTCGCTCAAGGTCATTGTCGGAGTCACCGGCGTTCCGCAGGAATCTCACTGCCCGTTGTCCGTCAAGACGAACAAGGCCGGAGGGCATCAACAGCGCGTCCGCCCGATCGCTGTCGCTGTAGTCGGTGATGATGAACAGCTCAAGACCTCCCAGCAAGTCCACCAGATGCTGCAATTGCTGCTGATCCAGTGAAATCAAAAAGGGAATGGCAACACCGGTAAGCTGCTCGATCTGTCGCCGGTACACGTCGCTATCGGTCCCGTCGAATACAGCCCCGACGCCGTCGACCCTTCCCAGAGGGCGCAGGACCATTCCTACCGAGGAGGGAATATCCAGGAGGGCCAGGCGTTTTGTCTGGGGGTTGTAGAGCATCAGCACCGACAGAAACGGATCGTTTTCTTCGTGAGCAACCACCAGGGTACGGACCACGCCACCCTGGGAGATCACCGCCTGAACACTGTCGGTTCTCAACTGCAGATACAGAAAGACCCCGGTTACTACAATTGCCAGAAATATAAGAATCAGCAGGATACTCGTCGCATTGATCAGTTTTCTCGCCATGATGCTCTCTTCAGTGTGTCTCCAGAAGCCGAGCATACATCTGAGCGGTTGGTTCTTCAACCGTACCCCACCGCTCTTCACCCACCCGAATGATCTGAGCCACCATCTCCGGGAGGCTGTCCAGCCTCAGAATGCCGTTTCGGGTTGCCTCGGAGGGCCAGCTGCGCAGAGGTTCGCAGAAGTCAGCGGCATACAGCAGCAACCCCGGTGCATGTACCGGTTCAGCCAGGAGGGGTGATCCGAGGGTATGATGGCGGACCGCTGCCAGAACGACCGGATCGGTCACTGCGTAACACCGCGCGAGACGTTCCGCCGCCACCGGCCCGTGCAGTAAAATGGGCGTACTGCGTTCAACTTCCAGTACAGCGGCGTTCCAGTCGCCACACCGGGCGATCAGCTGAGCAGGCGTTCTTTCACGGTCCAGGTCGTGGGCGACGGCGGCAAGGGCCACTTTCCGGACGGAAACACCGAACCGCCGGGCCAATGTCGTTGCAAGATCCGCGACGCTGCACACATGGGCATATCGCTGAGCCGAGAGGGTTCGGCGAGCGGCGGTAAGAACGTCTTCAGTGATAGATTCGATGGTATTCAATGTACTCATTCACCGACTGGGGCAGCAGATCCGCCGGGGACTCTCCCCGGGCGATACGGGCACGCACCAGCGAAGACGACGCCGGATGGGGCGGGTTCTGCAGGAACACGGTATCATCAGGCAGCTCGGGCATGCTCTCCCGGAGCCGTGAGGGGTCGCCGTCTCTGGTGATGACCACTGGTACCGTAGTCTTCAGCAGGTCCCGCCAGCGATACCAGTTACGCAACTGCTTCAACAGGTCGTCTCCCAGGATGTAGCCCGGCCGGGAGATCACCTGATTACTGCTGATCAGGGATTCCAGGGTATCGATAGCGTAGGACGGTCCGGGACGATCAAGTTCTTCCCTGCTGACCCGGCAGTTCCCAAACGTCGCGAGGGCACGTTGGAGCATCTGCAGCCGGTCTTCGCAGCCTGCACCGGGACCGCGCGTTTTCAGCGGGTTTTGCCGGTTCGGCACCACCAGGATGGTGGTGAAGACGGTGCAGCTGCGTACAAGACCGATCACGTGAAGATGGCCCAGGTGGACCGGGTCGAAGGAGCCTCCGAACACGGCCGTAGCGGGGCCGCTCACTGGTCCCGCTCGGTCAGCTGGAACAGCACCGTCCGCAGTTCCGGGAGGTTCTCCCCGGCCAGGGCGGATATGCGCACGCAGGGGATTTCCGGAGGCAGCTGTTGCTGTACCTGTTCAACGTGGTCGGGATCGCATTCGCCGGAGGAAACTCGGTCCATCTTGGTAAGGACCACTATACAGGGCTTCTCCGCCAGTTCCGTCGAGTACGCCTCAAGCTCCTTCCTGAGGGTCAGGAAGTCCTTATAGGGATCCTCTTCACCGACGTCAAGCAGAATCGCAAGTCCGCGGGTTCGGGCTATGTGGCGCAGAAATCTGGTTCCAAGCCCCGCTCCCTCACTGGCGCCGGCGATCAATCCCGGGATGTCCGCCAGGACGATGTCTCGGTCATGGAGGTGCATCACCCCGAGGTTGGGAATCACCGTGGTGAAGGGGTAGTTTCCAATTTTGGGATCCGCTTTGGTCAGAACTTTGAGCAGGGTGGATTTTCCGGCGTTGGGCAGACCGACAAAACCGATATCCGCGATGATCTGCAGTTCAACTTTGAGGGTTCGTTCCTCTCCGGGTTCTCCCGGTTGGGAAAAACGGGGAGTCTGGTGGGTGGAGCTTTTGAAATGGGCATTTCCCTTGCCTCCCCGGCCACCACGAAGAAGGCACTCACGCTGCCCCTCGCTGACCAGGTCCAGAAGCCGCTCTCCGGTGGCTGCGTCGGTGACCACCGTTCCCGGGGGCACCTCGATAACCACGTCCTGTCCGGCGGCGCCGTCCTTGTTTCTCCCGGTACCGGAATTCCCGTTATCCGCAAAAAAACGCTGCCGCATTCGTACATACGACAGCGTTTTTATGTTCTTTTTAACCACGAAGACGACGTCGCCGCCGCGCCCGCCCTCTCCGCCGTCGGGGCCGCCTCGGGGAACGTACTTCTCCCGACGGAACGAAATCGCCCCGGGCCCGCCGTGACCGGACCGGACCAGGATCTCCGCTTCGTCAACGAACAGGGGTCTTATCCCTGCACGGCCTCAGCGACGGGATCGATGGAAACCACCTTCTTGCCGCGCCGAGTATGAAAGCGAACCGTTCCGTCAGCTTTGGCAAAGAGGGTATCGTCCTTGCCGCGTCCGACCATTTCGCCAGGATGTACTTTGGTTCCCCGCTGTCGAATGATGATCGATCCTGCGGACACGAGCTCACCGCCAAACTTCTTGACTCCCAGGCGTTGTGAGTTAGAGTCTCTTCCGTTCTTTGAGCTACCACCGCCCTTTTTATGTGCCATCTCTCTCTCCTTTGATTGCGCCCGCCGTTTTGTCCGTTTCGCTGATGACCAGCGAAACCTCATCGGGCCACTCGTGCTGAATCTCGATCAGCCCGGTCTTTGCCAGCTCCCACACGCCCCGGACCCAGGGTTGGTCAGCGCCGCTGACCAGGACCAGATCAAGAAATCCCTCGTCCTGAACTGCGCCACGTACTTCACACAGGGTGCTTCGGACCAGAACCAGACCAAGTGCCTTGGTCAGGGCTGACACGGCGGCGCAGGACGCGCTGTCCCTGCCGTGGTCTCGTAACCCGTGACCCCGTACAGTTATCTGCTCCAGCGCATAACCCCGGGTGACAGCATCGATCCGGATCATGCGACTCCGGCGATCTCCTTGACCCGAACCAGGGAATACGCAGCGCGATGCCCCTGAGTCCGATGGTAATTCTTGCGACGTTTGTGCTTGTAGACGATTACCTTGGCATCCTTGCCGTGGCCCTCAACGATCGCCTTGACTGAGACGCCCTTCACGTAGGGGGTGCCAACCGAAACGGCTGAGTCGGTACGGACAAGAACAACATCGGAGAATTCCAGTTCTGACCCCTCTTCCGAGGAGAGGAAATCTACCTTCACAACGGTGTCCTGCTCGACTTTATACTGCTTGCCTTTGATTTCTACCAGTGCGTACATAACTCGTTTTTGTACACGGTTTTGCGCTAACTGGTCAAGCAGTTGGAGAGCACCTCCCACGCAGGGATCACGGGAGGGCTGTCTCACCCATCAGAAAGCGGTCTACCTCGCGGGCGGCTCCACGCCCTTCGTTGATCGCCCAGACCACAAGACTTTGACCGCGACGGGCATCACCGGCGGCAAAAACTCCCGGGATTGACGTTGCAAAATTGCCGTATTGCGCCTTGTAGTTGCTGCGGGGGTCCCGCTCCAGCGCCAGCTCCTGGGCGATATAGTCCTCGGGCCCCAGAAAACCGAGGGCCAAAAGGACCAGATCCGTTTCAAACTCCTCTTCGGTGCCGGGTATTTCTTCCATTTTCGGCGGTGAGCCGGGCTCTTTGACCCAGTTGACCCGCACCGTTCGCACCGCCTTCACCCGTCCCTCGTCGTCACCGATGAACTCCTTGGTGAGAATGGCGAACTCCCGGGGGTCCCGGCCGAACACCGCCGCCGCTTCCTCGTGCCCGTAGTCGGTCTTCAGGGTCCGGGCATAGGTCGGCCAGGGCATCTCTTCGTTGCGTTCCGAGGGCGGTTTGGGCAGTAACTCAAAGTTGAGCAGACTGGCGCAGCCATGCCGGACAGAGGTACCCAGGCAGTCGTTGCCGGTGTCGCCGCCACCAATGACGATCACCTTTCGCCCCCTGGCGGAGATGTAGGCGCCGTCCTCGAAATTGCTGTCCAGGAGGCTCCTGGTGTTCGCCTTGAGAAACTCCATCGCGAAGTGGATTCCCTCGAGGTCGCGACCGGGAACGGGCAGGTCCCGCGGTCGGGTGGCCCCGCAGGCAAGAACAACCGCGTCATGATGCTCCATAAGCTGTTGCGTCGGGATATCCCGGCCGACGTCGACGCCGGTCCGGAAGGAGATTCCCTCGGCGGCCATCATTCCGTTGCGCTTTTCAACAAGCTGCTTGTCCAGCTTCATGTTGGGAATCCCGTACATCAACAGTCCGCCGATGCGATCCTGACGCTCGTAGACGGTGACGGTGTGTCCCGCCTGGTTCAGCTGGTCAGCTGCGGCCAGTCCGGCGGGGCCACTTCCTACCACAGCGACGGTCTTCCCCGTTCGCACCGCAGGGACGCGTGGCTGCATCAGCCCGTTCTCGTACGCTCGGTCGATGATCGCTGCTTCGTTTTCCTTGATGGTCACCGGGGGTTCGTTGATTCCCAGCACGCAGGCGTGCTCGCACGGCGCCGGGCACACCCGCCCGGTGTACTCGGGAAAGTTGTTGGTCTTCATGAGACGGTAGAACGCCTCGTCCCAGCGGCCGTTGTAAATCAGATCATTCCATTCGGGGATGAGGTTGTCCACGGGGCAGCCGTAGTTGGACTGGCAGAAGGGAACGCCGCAATCCATGCAGCGTGCTCCCTGGGTCTCCCGCTCGGGCTGATCCATCTCTTTCTTGAACTCACCGAAATGGCTGATTCTCTCTTTGGCGTCCACGTGAGTCGCGGTCTGTCTGTCAAACTCCATGAATCCGGTAGGCTTACCCATGGATCACCTCCTCACCGTACTGCAACGCCGCGTCTTCACGGCCGTGACGACGCAGCTCTTCATCCCGCAATTCTTTGCGTTCATGCTGTAGTTCCAGAACCCGCCGATACTGCGGCGAGATCACCTTGACGAACTGGCCGCGCACGGTGGCCCAGTTGGCCAGCACCTCAGCGGCGCGTTCACTCCCGGTGTGACGGAGATGATTGCGAGCCATCGACAGGACTTCCTCATCGTCGGAGACCTCCAGGGGGAGTAGTTCTACCATCCCCGGGTTTGTGTATTCCCGCAGGTTACCCGACTGGTCCCAGACCCAGGCGATCCCGCCGCTCATTCCGGCCCCGAAGTTCCGGCCCACCGCGCCCAGGATGAGCGCACGACCTCCAGTCATGTATTCCAGCGCGTGGTCGCCGGTGCCTTCAACAACAACGCGCACCCCGGAGTTCCGAACGCAGAATCGCTCCGCCGCCACCCCGCGAATATACGCTTCGCCGCCGGTGGCTCCGTAGAACGCCACGTTACCGATTATGATGTTTTCTTCCGCAGCGAAGGACGATTCCTTCGGGGGATAGACGATGATATGGCCACCAGAGAGTCCCTTGCCGACGTAGTCGTTGGCGTCCCCTTCCAGTTCAAGGGTCACCCCCTGGGCAAGCCAGGCGCCGAAACTCTGTCCGGCGCTACCGGTGAACTTGACGTGCAGCGAGTCGTCGTCCAGTTCGTACGCACCGATCTGTCGAACGATCTCGTTGCTGAGCATTCCGCCGGTGGTTCGGTCGGTATTGACGATGGGAAACTCCAGCGAGACCGCCTCGCGCTGCCGGAACAGCGGCTGTGCCGCCGCGATCAGCTTTCGGTCCAGCACCTCGTCGATTCCGTGGTCCTGGGGAATGCAGCAGACCACCCCGGTATGACCGCTGCCCACCGTTATCGGGGTGAGCAGCGCCGAGAGGTCCACCCCGGCGCTCTTCCAGTTGCGAACTGTCTCGTCCACTTCCAGAAGATCAACTCGACCTACCATCTCCTCAAGGCGACGGAACCCGAGCTGCGCCATGATCTGGCGCACCTCTTCGGCGACGAAACGCATCATGTTGACCACGTGTTCCGGCCGGCCGGCAAACTTTTTGCGCAGCTCCTCGTCCTGGGTGGCAATTCCCACCGGGCAGGTGTTCTTTTCGCACTTGCGCATCATGATGCAGCCCATGCTGATCAGTGCGCTGGTGGCAAACCCCATCTCCTCCGCACCGAGGAGCGCGGCGATTACCACATCCCTGCCCGTCTTGAGCTGGCCGTCGGTCTGCAGGACAACACGGCTCCGCAGATCGTTGAGCACCAGCGTCTGGTGAACCTCGGCGATGCCCAGCTCCCAGGGGAGCCCGGCGTTCTTGATACCCGTCAGGGCGCTCGCCCCGGTGCCCCCGTCGTGCCCGGAGATGAGAATGTGGTCGGCGTGAGCCTTGGCTACCCCGGCGGCGATCGTTCCCACGCCCACCTCGCTCACCAGCTTGACGCTTACCCGCCCCGAGGGGTTGGCATTCTTCAAGTCGAAGATCAGCTGGGCCAGATCCTCAATGGAATAGATGTCGTGGTGCGGCGGCGGGCTGATGAGGCCCACCCCGGGGGTGGAGAAACGCGTTTTGGCGATCTCGTCAAAGACTTTGTGCCCCGGCAGCTCGCCACCTTCCCCCGGTTTGGCCCCCTGAGCCATCTTGATCTGCATCTCGTCGGAGTTGGTCAGGTATTCGATGGTGACCCCGAAGCGGCCCGAAGCGACCTGCTTGATCGCCGAGCGCTTGCTGTCGCCGTTCTCCAGGGGCTGGTACCGCCGGCGGTCTTCCCCGCCCTCTCCGGTGTTGGACTTGCCGCCAATGCGGTTCATCGCTACCGCCAGAGTCTCGTGGGCCTCGATGCTGATGGATCCGTAGCTCATCGCCCCGGTGACGAACCGCCGCATGATCTCCTCTGCCGGCTCCACCTCATCCAGAGGTACCGCTGTTGTCCCGTCGGCGAACTTCAACAGCCCCCGCAACGTCGCCTGGGAGGTGCTTCGCTCGTTCTGCCGGGCGGTGTAGCGCCCGAACGCCTCGGTGTCGCCGGTTCTCACCGCCAGCTGCAGATCCGCGATGGACTCGGGATCCCACATGTGCTTTTCACCCCCGAAACGCCACTGATAGTCGCCGGGGTTGAGATACTCCGTACCGATCTGCTGGTTTCCCCGGGGGTACGCCGCTTCGTGGCGACGCAACGCCTCCTGGGCCAGCTGACCGAAACCGGCCCCCTGAATCCTGCTGGCTGTCCCGGCGAAGCAGAACTCCACCACCTCATCGGCCAGCCCCACGATCTCGAAGATCTGGGCGCCCTTGTAGGACTCCAGGGTGCTGATTCCCATCTTTCCAAAGACTTTGCGCATTCCCTTCTGAACCGCATAGTGATAGGCGTCAACAATCGCCTCGTCGGCCAGGTCCTGCCTGAGCTGGTTGTCCCGCTTGAGCTGCCACATCGCCTCGTAGGCCAGGTAGGGGTTGATCGCGTCAGCTCCGTAGCCCACCAGGGTGCAGAAGTGGTGCACCTCCCGAGGCTCTCCGCTCTCAACGACGATCCCGATCTGGGTGCGCTTGTGGCTGCGGACCAGCTGGTGATGAGCAGCTCCCGTTGCCAGGAGAGCACTTACCGGCACCCGCTCCGGTCCGGCTGAGCGGTCCGAGAGGATGACCAGACTGTACCCTTCGCTGATGGCGCTCTCCGTCTCCCGGGCGATCCGCTCCAGAGCTTCCTTGAGCCCCCCTTCGCCGGAGGCCAGTGGGAAGGTGCAGTCGATGACCCTGGATCGCCACCCCCGGTAGTCCATCTCCTTCAACTTTGCCAGATCCTGGTTGGTGAGGACAGGATGATCCAGCCAGAGCCGGTGGGCATCTTCCGGGCTGTTCTCCAGGACGTTGCCCTCCGGCCCGATGTAGGAACCGAGGCTCATTATCACCTCTTCGCGGATCGAGTCGATGGGCGGGTTGGTGACCTGTGCAAACAGCTGCTTGAAGTACTCGTAGAGCAAACGAGACTTGTCCGAAAGCACCGCCAGGGGGGTGTCGTTCCCCATCGACCCCAGGGGCTCCACCGAGTTTTCCGCCATCGGCTTGAGAATCAGTTGCAGGTGTTCCAGGGTGAACCCGAAGGCGCGCATCCGCTCCAGAATTGTCTCGCTGTCAAGCCCGGGGGCGTCGCCTACTCCGGCGATCTCCTGCAGGGTCAAGCGCTGCTCTTTGAGCCACGCCGCGAAGGGATACCGAGCGGCAATACCGTTCTTCAGCTCCGTATCGTCAACGATGCGTCCTTCCTGGAAGTTCACCAGGAACATCCGTCCGGGCTGCAGGCGCCCCTTCTGGATCACTTTTGCCGGGTCAATGGAGGCGACGCCAACCTCGCTGGCCATCACCACCAGATCGTCACTGGTAACATAGTAGCGGCTGGGACGCAGACCGTTACGGTCCAGTACCGCTCCGATCACCCGACCGTCGGTAAAGGCGATCGACGCCGGTCCGTCCCAGGGCTCCATCTGGGTGCTCATGAATTCGTACATCGCCTTGCCGACCTCCGGCATGTGTCGGTGGTTCTGCCACGCCTCGGGGACCATCATCATGATCGCTTCAGGAAGCTCCCGACCGGCCATCAGCAACAACTCAAGAACGTTGTCAAAGTTTCCCGAGTCGGAGAGGTCCGGCTCGATCACCGGCAGCAGCTTCTTCACGTCATCGCCGAAGAGTTCACTCCGGAGGATACCCTCCCGGGCGCGCATCTTGTTGATATTGCCCCGGAGGGTATTGATCTCTCCGTTGTGGCTCATGAACCGCAACGGTTGCGCTCGGTCCCAGCTCGGGAATGTATTCGTTGAGAACCGACTGTGGACCATCGCCAGATGGGTTTCAAAGAGGGGGTCCGTCAGATCCAGGTAGTACTGGAAAAGCTGCTCCGGGGTGAGCATCCCCTTGTAGACGATATTTCTGGTGGAAAGGCTGCAGATATAAAAGAAATGGGAGCGATCGTTCTCGCCTCCCCGCAAGGTGTTGGTGGCCCGCTTGCGGATGATGTACAGCGCCCGCTCAAAACTGTCCCGATCCATATCGCCGCCGGCAGCAATAAAGACCTGCCGAATGACCGGTTCAGCAGCCAGAGCGGAAGGACCGATCATGGAGTTGTCCCGGGGAACGTCCCGCCAGCCCAGAAAGCGCTGCTTTTCTTCGGCGATGATCCCCTCGAACTGAGCCTCGCATCGCTGCCGCTCGTTTTCGTCCTGAGGGAGGAACACAAGTCCTGCGGCAAACTTGCCTCGCTCAGGGAGGGTTACCTGCAGCTCGTTCCCGGCGATTCGTTCCAAGAGAGCGTGGGGCAGCGCCGTCAGGATACCCGCGCCGTCACCGGTATTCACCTCTGCTCCCACCGCACCGCGGTGGGTCATGTTCACGAGCACTTCCCGGGCCATCGGCACCAGGTCATGACTGGCGTTGCCTTTTATGTGGGCAACAAACCCCACGCCACATGCATCGTGTTCCCACTGTGGAGAATAAAGTCCCTGCTGCCCCGGTCTGGTTCTGCGCGCCATCCTTGCTCCTTACCCAAAATCTGGTGAAAAAATACTATGCAATTTCAGTGCCAAGCGTCAATTATCCTTACAACTTATGTAAGCAAAAGGAGATACGCCACCTCAGGAATTCATACGCCAGCGTAGTTTCTACAAAGTTGTAGGGTATCCTACCATTTCGTCCTACGTAAACGTATTACATCGACTCCAGAAAGGGAATGTTCAGTAACCCGAGACCGTGACGCATCACCTCCATCACCGCCATAGAGAGTCCCAGACGAAACGACCGCACCTTCGGATCCGTGGCCACGGCAATGGGATGGTCGTGGTAGAACCGGGAGAAGTCCCGGGCGGTCTCAAAGAGGAACCCTGCCAGGAGAGACGGGTTGTAAGAGGCCGCAGCGTCTGCAACGACCTGAGGATAGCCGGACACTCGAAAGACCAGGTTCCACTCTTCATCAGCAAGCTCCGTCGGCGGCTCGACCTGCTCCGGGGCAGGCTCCTTGCGAAGCATGCTGGAGACCCGCGCCCCCACGTACTGCAGATACGGACCGGTGTTTCCGGTAAACGCCAGGGACTCTTCCGGATTGAAGATCATGTCCTTCACCGGACTGGTCTGCAGCAGGTAGTAATGCAGGGCACCGAGGGCAACCCTCTCAGCGGTGATAGCGGGATCTTCCAGGTGTTCTTCCCGCTCTTTGTTGCGGATTTCTTCCCGGGCCAGGCCTGCCAACTGATCCAGCAGCTCGTCAGCATCCACCACCGTTCCTTCCCGGGACTTCATCTTGCCCTCGGGAAGGTTGACCATCCCGTAGGCCAGGTGATGAAGCGAATCCGCCCACTTCACCCCCAGACGACGCAACACCTCGAAGAGAACCTGGAAATGGTACCGCTGCTCACTGGCTACAACATACACCAGGGAGTCAAAGGGCCAGTCGTCGTGACGCTGCATGGCCGTGCCAATATCCTGGGTGAGGTAGAGGGAGGTTCCATCCGCTCGCAGGAGCACTTTTTTGTCCAGCTGAATATCTGTCAGGTCCACCCAGACGGTGCCTTTCTCATCCCGGGTGAAGACGCCGTCGTCAAGGCCCTGGAGGATTTTCTCGCGGCCAAGCAGATAGGTCTGACTCTCGTAATAGACTTGATCGAATGATATGCCGGTGCGGAGGTAGGTTTTTTCGATTCCGGAAATCGCCCAGTGGTTCATCCGTTCCCACAGCTGGTGAATACCGGCATCGCCCTGCTCCCACTCCTGAAGCATCTGCCGCGCCCGCTCTTCCGCCTGGGAGCCTTCCTTCTCCCATTGGGCGTAACGGACGTAATAGTCCCCCACGAAGTGGTCCGACTTCTTGCCCACCTCCTCCGGTGTCTGCCCCTGTCCGAACTGTTCATACGCCGCCATGGACTTGCAGATGTGGATCCCCCTGTCGTTGATCAGGTTGACCCGGCGAACCGTTGCCCCGGCGGCAAGGAGCATCCGGGCCACACTCTCCCCCAGGGCGTCGTTACGCAAATGACCAAGATGGAGTGGCTTGTTGGTATTGGGGCAGGAAAACTCTATCATAATACGACGGCCCGCCAGTGCAGCGCTGTCACCCCACCGGCCCGACGCTGCCAGCGCGGCGTTCACGGTAGCGGAGGCAACTACCGGACGGTTCAGAAAGATGTTGATATACGGTCCGGTGGCTTCCACCCGTCCGGCGTCGCCTGATCCGATAACGGTGGCAACCTCAGCGGAAATCTGCTGCGGACTTTTCTTAAGAACTCTGGCCAGCGGAAACATCGGGAAGGCGATGTCCCCGAGGTTTCGCTCCGGTGGGGTCTCAGGGTGTATGAGCCGGTCAATCTGGTCGCGATCCGAATCGGGAAACGCCCGCAGGACTGCGGTAGCAACAGCCCGCTTCCATTCAATGTGATACTGCTTCATGAGGGCGCCAGCATACAGCAAAGAGCTCTACCGCGTCAGGCCCCAAAGGTCATGTACAGGCCGTTTTCCAGAGCACGGCGTTCAAGGGCGTCGATCTCACCAATGACGCCGGTCAAGCGTTGAAACCGGGCGTACAGGTCCCGCAGTTCTTCGATGTATTCGGCGTTGCGGCGACCACCGATCTGGCCGTAGTTCGCGATTGTATCAAAGGAACTCCCCGGCCGGGAGTACAGCACCCCGCCAAGGACGTTCACCAGCATCTCCAGGGTAAGCCGGAAGTCATGAACCAGTGACTCCATCTCCTGATCGATTCGTTCCATCGCCGTTTTCAGCCGTTGCGGGTCTTCGCCGGCCTGCAACGATAGCTCCTGAAACATACCGCCCCACCCCTCGGGAGAGCACAGCAGCTGTTCGATCTGCTCAACGCGGTCAGGGATGCCGTCGTAGCTGCTGAACACGTCGTTGTACTGGGCACGGTTGGAACTCTTGTAAAAGTCTCCCGTTGTCAGCAGTATCCGCAAGGGGGGAATACTGTCCCGCCACATCCTGGTAACAAAGCTGTAGATAATCGCTGCGAGGTGTCGATGATGGCTGCGGAACCCCTCGGGATCGTCGGGCAATCCGGGAAAGGCCAGGCAGGAGCCCTCAATCACCTCTTCCAGAACCTGGATCTGGCCGCGGCCCTGGCGATTAAGGGAAACCTGAAGCACCTGCCGGGCGATCCGATCCTGAAAGGTGGATCGATAGAGGGAGATCCAGTCATTACCCCCGGCGATATCCTCGGGTTCCCACCACGGATCCTCCTTCATGACCCGTACCAGCGGAATTAACGGAATCCGGCAGGCAAAGCTGCGGAACACGTTCAGGCTGCTTCGTATGAGCTGGACCTTCCCGGAGAGGAGTTCCAGAGATGCGGTGCCTCCCGGCTGGGCGGTGTCCTGAGAATCCGCCAGGACAACGGTGCTGATAACCACCGGGTGGACAGCTGTCGTGAGGGCATTCAGCTCCTTTGCCAGCGCCTCCAGCGAGCGTTGCAGATAATCCAGTGGACATACCTGAGTGGAATCCACCGCGTTGGCAGAGAAGGCGGCGATCATTTTCGGCAGGGGGAACTCCGCCAGCCGTCCCATCTGCTCAATCTGCCGGATCGCGTTGCGCATCTCCGCCGCCGAGCGGGCATCGATATCCCGCAGAGACCGTTCCAGCTGCTCCATCACCGTCTTCTTCAGGACCCGCTCATTCTCCTCTGGAATATCCCGCAGCGCCTCCCGGGAGGTTCGCTTTAGCAGGTCATTGTGAACCTCCGGAAAGAACTCACCAGCCATCGCGGTAATCAACCGTCCCCGATCTTCACGGAGCGCGTCCAGCGCCGGAACAAGTCCCGCTGCGGCGGTCTGCATCAGCTTCAGCTCTTCCAGAAAGGGTTCCCGAAAGACCTTACGTCTCAGATCAGCGGACTTTCCCAGGGTACGCTGCAGCCGGGTAGTCATTGTTCTCAGCACCCAGGAGGTAACCACTTTCTCCCGGGTCGCACCGGAGAAGAGGGTCGCCAGAAAAAGAATGATCCGCTCCAGCAGGGAGAGCTGTTTCAGCCGGGTATCCAGGGACGGTGGCTCCAGATCCTCGCGGGAGAGCTCCGCCGGTTCCACCGAAAGAGCGTCTTTCCTGAGCATCTCCTCGATTGAAGCGAGCAGTTCTTTACGGTCACTCGGGCTGAGGTCGCTGG
This sequence comes from Spirochaeta sp., assembly GCA_007117185.1. Taxonomy (GTDB): domain Bacteria; phylum Spirochaetota; class Spirochaetia; order DSM-27196; family Alkalispirochaetaceae; genus Alkalispirochaeta. Next base: position 33,345 of record SKHA01000277.1, read on the forward strand.
AAAGGTTCTGGAATACGTCTGAAGTACCCATGAGTATACCGTCATTATAACGGTATCTCTGCTTTTTGTTGACACCTGTACTGGAGCCTGTTATATCATTGCATCATGGTATTTCTTACTTGCACTGTTACAAATGCAATCAC
>SKHA01000210.1 GCA_007117185.1 Spirochaeta sp.
AGGGCAAGAACGACACCGGAGACGGTCATCAAGGGGATGCCCAGATACCCCGAAACGCCAAGAAAGGTGAGTACGCCGATGACCGGGGGCAGCATCGCCGCCAAAACTGGTCGGGGACGGCGGTACACCGCCACCAGAAATATCAGTAAGAGAAGAAAGTAGGCGGCGATACCTCGCATTTGGTCCTGCAGCAGCATATCCGATTGCCGGTACGCGTGGTACTGCGACCCGGAGAAGTGCCAGTTCAGATCGGGATGCTCCCGGCGCAGGTCAGCGTCCACGTCTTCCAGAAACTCACCAAACCGATGGGACTCCCCGTCGAGCTGAATCAGGATGCGCGTCGCGCTGTACATCGGGTCCACAAGGGCGTTGAGAAAGACACCCAGTCCGCCCCACCCCAGTGCCTCCATGCTCTCGCCGATCTCACCGTCACTTCGTGGTTGAATCGGGGCACTGCGTCCGTACAGTCGCCCGTTCATCCACGTTACGAGGGCTGGATAGCCCACAACCCGGGAAGTGGCTGGGTGACCCTCAACAATCCGGACGACACTGGCCACCGTCTCAAAGAATGCCGGGTCCACCAGACCGTACTCCCGGGTACTGTCGATGATCACCGACATTTCGTCGGCTCCGCCTGCGTACGCGGTGAATTGGCGCATCCTGCCGGCTTCGTCGGTGGATGGGTCCAGGAAATCGGTGAGGAAAGCCGACGTAGTCAGCCCAAACGACCCGGCAGCGACAATGGTGGCACCCACGGCGAACACGACGATGACCCAGTTGGGGGCCCCCTGCAGCGGGCGCGGGGTGGGGTCGCTCCCTTTCCGGGGACGGTCGAGACGACCGACCAGCCACGGCAGCGCCGCGAGGCTGTATATTGCCGCGAAGAGGATTCCCGCGATGACCAGCACCCCGGACATTCGGGATTGATGGAAGCGTGACAGGAAGAGCGACGAGAAACTCAGGGCAGTGGTGAACGCCGCCATTCGTACCACCGGCGCTACCCCCGCGGTCACTTCAGTCGGTGTCCGATTTGGAAATCGTCGCGACTCATGGAGCACGTGGATCCCGTAGGATGTGGAGATCGCGACAACGACGGTGGGGACCAGCATAGTGAACGTCTCCAGCCGCAAGCGCAGCACAGGGAAGAGCGATAGTGTCCAGACCGTCGGAATCACCGTGGCGCTCCACAGAGCCAGCCCCGTCAGGGCATGTCGAGCCACAAAAATCTGGGCAGCAAGCACCACCGCCAGACCCGCATACAGTACTATCAGAAAATCGTCCCGCGCCCGCTCGTTCACCGCCTCTTCCAGAATGGAAGGACCCCAGACATGCGCCGTCGGCATCCACCCGGCCATCGTCTCGGACAGGGTGCTGGGAGCACCTCGGGGTATTCCAGTGGGAACCGGCACAAGATAGATCACCCAAGAGGACTGGTCCGGTGTTTGGAGCAGGCCACGAAAGAGCGGGGTATCCCCGACTACCTGCTCGAGGTCCCGGCGGGCTTCCTCACCGGCGCCAGGTTGATACAGTCGTCGCCGGATGAGCTCCCCGTCCACCGGAAGCAGGTCCTCAAGGGTGGTGACCGACACCACCGATTCGACCCACTCCAACGATGCCAGGTGGTCCGACAGCGCTTCCACCGCCCCGAGAGTCACCGCTGCGAAAGGGTCTTCGGCAGGCAGGATTACCTGAAGGTACTCCCGGGAGAGAAACCGCCCCTCCATCTCTCTGACCGCCAGCACCCGGGGGTCACGCTCCTGGAAGTCCAGCCGTACCGTCGGGGAAAACTCGATGCGTTGCAGCGAAACGATCGCCAGAACTGTCAGAGCGACGAAGACCGCCCCGCGCAGGAGATTGACCTTCACAGAAGCACCCGTACCGAAGCGGTGACCGAACGCACGTCCTGAAACCGCCCAAGATCACCGGAAGGATCTCCCCAGATCAACGGCAGCCTGAGTAGAAAGCGAAGGTTGTCGCTTCCACGATACTCCAGTGCCACCAGAGAGAGGGCGCTTGGTCCGTCCAGGGAGAGGAGCCCCGCCAGATCCACCTGTAGAGCGCCGTCCAACGGCAAGAGTCGCACCGCCACCACCGCAGAGCGGTACAGGGGCGTCTCGATTGTTCCGCTGGACAGCTCCTCCCCGGCGAACCCCAGGGATGTCTCGGCAATTATCGTTCCCGGGAATCGGGTGATATGCCAGGACCCGCCAACCACCACATTGCCGGTAGAGCCGCGCTGCACCCCCGTACGAAAGCGCGAAAACAGCGGATTGATCGTGAGGGAGCTGCGGGTAACCGCACGATCCGACTCCCACAACACCTCCGACCAGAAACGCGCGTTACCGGCAACCACCGACGCCGAAGCACCTGTCAGGTGCGTCCGGTACCGATACGGCCGCACCGTCGCCGCGGCCGTTGAGTTTGAGGCGTTGTAGGTGCCATCCGCCACCAGCGTCATCACCGGGCTCCAGCCGTAGAAATGATACAGTCCCAGGTCCCATCGCCCCAGGACAATCGCCGCCTCGGCGGCGGTACTGAGACCATCCATCCCCAACGGTTTGCTGCCGTCGGCTGTGTCCCACCGCGCGTCCCCGGTGGTAACCGACACGTTCAGGTTCTCCGGGATGGAGACGGGGAAGGTGGTGAACCCGGGGAACCACGGCGAGTTCTGGTCAGGAACAGTCACCGACCCGGGCACCGGTGCAACCGTTCCCCGAAGAAAGGCCGGTCCCAGAAAGACGGTCCCCTGTATCAGATCGGCGGGACCTCTGACGCCATCCAGATCTCCCTCCAGAAGTCGTTCAACGTTGACCGCGGAAAAGAACGCTGTACTTCTGAGAAACTCCGCCGGACCGGGAACGTACCGAAATCGTCCCAGACGCAGAGACACCCAGTCCTTGGGATACAGCTCGAGATCCAGGTAGTCAAGATGCACCTGAACGTCATCCCCGTTGGGACCGTTGTGCACAAGAACCGGTTCGGCACGCAGCTGAAATCTCTCGCCGAAGGCAGACACAAGGGGCGCCAGGCGCAACCCCGGGAAAAAACGGAGAGGGGCCTCAGCCCGGGTATCGTGATAGGTCTGCAGGGTCAGCATTGCGTCGAGGCCAAGTTCCACCTGGGCGCTGGC
>SKHA01000295.1 GCA_007117185.1 Spirochaeta sp.
CTCCGGACAGTTCTCCACCCCCATATCGCCACGTATGTGGAGACGCCCCAGGAGATTGCCCGCTTCATTGAGGGGACGGACCCGGATCTGGTGGGGATCGCCTTCGATACAGCGCATTTCGCCTACGGCGGAAGCGATCCGCTGGCAGCACTGGAGCGGTACATCTCCCGTGTTCGTCACGTACACCTGAAGGGGTACAGCGAAGCGGCGGCGGCGCACTGCCGCGCCAATGGTATCGACGGTGTCGCCGCGGTGGGGGAAGGGGTCTTCTGCGAGCTGGCAGCGTCAGACATCGACTTTGCCGCCGTGCTGGAGATTCTGCGTACCCACAGGTACGACGGCTGGCTGGTAGTGGAGCAGGACGTTCTTCCGGGAACAGGGACTCCTCGAGAGAACGCAAAACGGAATCGCGATCATATGCGATCGCTGGGTCTCTAGATCCGGAAAGGTAGCGGCATTCTATGGAACACACGATACAGACAACACGAATGACAACGGGACAGGCACTGGTGCGATTCCTGGACAACCAGTATCTGGATGTGGACGGAGAGGAGATCAAGTTCGTGGAAGGGATCTTCGGGATCTTCGGCCACGGGGTTGTGGTGGGTCTCGGCGAGGCCATTCAGGAACCGAACCACTCGCTGACCTTTTTCCAGGGGCGCAGCGAACAGGGCATGGCTCATGCAGCTATGGCCTTCGCAAAACAGAACAATCGCCAGCGGATCATCGCCGTCACCAGTTCCATCGGACCGGGGGCCCTCAACATGGTCACCGCAGCCGGCACCGCCACATCCAATCGCATTCCGTTGCTTCTGTTACCAGGTGACGTATTCGCCTGCCGCCAACCCGACCCGGTTCTCCAGCAGGTAGAGCAGAGCTACGATTACACCATCACCGCGAACGACGCGTTCAAGGCGGTCAGCAAATACTGGGATCGGGTGACCCGGCCGGAGCAGATCATGACTGCAGCCATCAATGCGATGCGCGTCCTCACCGATCCGGCGGAGACCGGCGCGGTGGTAATCGCCCTGCCACAGGACGTTCAGGGCGAAGCGTACGACTACCCCGAAGCGTTCTTCCAGAAGCGGATACACCGTTTCTCCCGACGCCCCCTTGCCGAGGGAGAAGCGGCGCGCCTGGCAGGGATAATTGCGGAGAAGAAACGTCCCATGATCATCTGCGGGGGCGGAGTCCGATACTCCGGGGCAGGAGACGCGTTGAACGCATTCTCCCGGGAGTTCGGTATTCCTCTTGCGGAAACCCAGGCGGGTAAAGGTGTTGTTCCCTGGGATGCACCGGGCAACCTGGGCGGCCTCGGGGTGACCGGTACCCAGGGGGCCAACCGCATCGCCCGGGATGCCGATCTGGTTCTGGCGGTGGGAACGCGCCTGAACGATTTTCATACTGCCAGCAAGAGCGCCTTCCCTGACCCGGAGCTCGATGTAGTTGCGATCAACATGAACGCCTTCGATGCGTACAAGATGAACGCGCAACCGTTTCTGGCGGACGCCCGCACCGCCCTCGGACAGGTTGCAGCAGAGCTGCGCCTGCGAAACTATTCCGGCGATCCGGCACTCATGGCGCGGGTTGCCCGGGAAAAGAAGGAGTGGGACGGGGAAGTTGATCGTCTGTACGGCCTGGACGATAAAGACGGCCTCACCCAGACCAGGGTTATCGGTGAACTGAACCGGGCGCTGGGATCGGGAGACGTGATTGTAGCTGCCTCGGGAAGTCTTCCCAGCGACCTGGAGCGGTTGTGGCGCCCGGCGGACGGGGCAAGCTATCATCTGGAATACGGCTTTTCCTGCATGGGGTACGAAGTGCCCGGCGCTCTGGGGGCAAAGCTGGCCATCCAGAATCATGGAGAGGTATACACGCTGGTGGGGGACGGCGGCTTTCTCATGCTCCATACGGAGCTGCTCACAAGCCTGCAGGAACGGCAGAAAATCATCATTGTCCTGGTGGACAACATGGGGTTTCACTGCATCGACAACCTGCAAAACTCCAAAGGCATTCCCCATTTCGGGTGTGAGTTCCGCTACCGCGACGCTGCTACGGGGCTGCTCTCCGGTGATGACATACTGGTGGACTACGCCGCTCTTGCCCGGGCCTACGGCTGTGACGCCTACTCCGTCTCAACCGCGAAAGATCTCACTGCAGCTCTGGAGGCCGCCCGAGGCGCTGACAGGACGGTACTCATCGACGTGAAGACGGTCAAGAAATCGATGACCGAGGGGTACGACACGTGGTGGCGGGTCGGGATCCCGGAAATCTCACAGAAACCTGAGGTGGTGGAAGCGTATCAGGAGCAGTTGAAGATACTGCCGACGCTGCGGAAGTTCTGACGGGGTGGGGTGTTCCCCCACCCACCCTCGACTCGACTCGACTCGACTACAGGTTGGCCTCCGCCAGGATCGCGATCTCCTGACCCTTGAGACCGTGGGCCTTCAGGAGAAACTCATGATCCCCGAGCTTCTGGAAGGTATCTCCGAGGCTCGCCATCACCTGCGGGGGCGTTCCGGAGAACCCCGCTTTGTATTCCGCCACGGCGCCACCCAGGCCGCCCAGGGGGGTATGTTCCTCGATGGTCACAATCAGCCGGTTTTCCCGGAAGACCATATCCAGCATGTCCGTATCCAGCGGCTTGATGGTGTGCATGTCCACAATGCGGGTGGAAATTCCCTTGCTCTGCAGGATATCCGCGGCGACCACCGCTTCTGCCAGCAGGGACCCCGTGGAGATCAGCGCAACGTCGCTGCCGGCACGGTACTCGATGGCGGTACCGATCCGGTAGTCGAAATCCTCAGGATACAGCACCGGAAAACCGGGCCCTCCGGTGAGACGGATGTACACCGGCCCCGGCCGGTCTGCAGCGGCACGAATCGCCTTGTGCACCGTTAACGGATCCGACGGCGAGACAACGGTGAAGTTGGGTATTGCCCGTGCTACCGCGATATCGTCCATGGCGTAATGGGTGTTCCCCAGGGGCCCAAAGCGTACCCCCGCCTCGATGCCCACAACCTTGACGTCCAGATTCATGTATCCCAACGCGCACCGCATCTGTTCGGCACAGCGCATCGGGACGATCCCGGCGATTCCCACGGCGTAGGGA
>SKHA01000211.1 GCA_007117185.1 Spirochaeta sp.
CGTGATGAACCACAAACACCGTCTTTCCGTCCTCACGGAGCCGTTGCAGTATGGCGATGATTGCTTTTTCGGTAGCAGCGTCCACACCGGAGAATGGCTCGTCCATAAAGTAGACCATCGCGTCCTGCACCAGCGCCCGGGCGAGGAAGATTCGCTGCTGCTGACCTCCGGAGAGGCGGCTGATCTGTCGGTTTGCCAGATCGGCCATCCCCACCTCCGCCAGAGCATCCAGAGCACGCTGGCGATACGCCGGCCCCACCGGGCGGAGCCACCCGATCTTGCGGTACAGCCCCATGGCAACCAGCTCCAGCGCGCTGATCGGGTAGTCCCAGTCCACCGTCTCCCGCTGGGGTACATAGCCGATGAGGTGGCGCTGCCGCCGACATACCTCGCCAAAAACGTGGACCTTCCCGGAGGTGTGGGGAATCAGGTCCAGAATCGCCTTGATAAGGGTGCTCTTCCCCGCGCCGTTGGGGCCCACAATCCCGGCTACTACCGACGAGGGAACGTCAAGGTCGACATCCCAGAGAACCGGTTTCCGGTGATAGGCAACGGTGAGATCGCGGATGTGCAGCGCTGGTAAGGACATCTCCCTCTCCTGTTCTATGATGATACATAATTGGTATTTTGATTAATCAAAGTATAGCGCAAAGAGGGCCTGCCGTCAACAGTGGTGACGGTCATCACCCCATGCTGTTTTCGCGTTTCTTCTGCTGCCGGGCGCGCTCGATCTTCTGCATCTTGCGATAGTACTTCGCCTGCTTCTCGATCTCGCCTTTATCGGTGGTGTGGATTCGGTTGTCCAGCGCCTTGATGCGGCTGTTCTTGAGAAGTTCCCGCAGCGCCTGCTTGCCCTCGGCCATGGGCATACCAACCATGTTTATCAGTTCGGTTGTTCCAAAGTCGAAGGTGTGAGCCTCTCCCTGACGGAGGGGAACCCGCGCCCGCTCCAGTTGAATCAGCAGCGCGTCGTAGAGGCGTCCAACCTTATCGGTGAGGAGGGTGTTGGCCAGTTGTTTGTAGATGAACCAGATCCGCTCTGCCAGCAGCTGGGTGAGCCGGGCAATGATCTGCGGCTGGGCGGTGACCATGCGGGAGAAGTTTTCCTTGTTCACCGCCAGTAGCTGGGTATCTTCGTAGGCGATGGCACTGGCCGAGCGTGGCTTGTCCTCGATCAGGGACATCTCTCCGAAGATGTCCCCCGCTTTCAGTACCGCCAGGAGTACCTCGGTGTTGTTGACGATCTTGGTGATCTTCACCGACCCCTTCTGGATGATGTACAGCTCGCTGCCGGGCATCTCCTCGGAGAAGATCATCGTCCCTTTGGGGTAGATCCGGTTGAACTCGGTCTCACTGCCGTCCAGGTATACCGCTTTTGAGTAGGACTTGATCTTTTCAAGGCGCTCGCTTGCCTTGGCGACGTTCTCACCGTTGGGATAAAGCCGGAGGTACTGATGGTAGGCATAATGAGCCTGGTTGTACTGGCTCTGCTTGGCGTAGAACTCACCAACCATGTACAGGTGCTCGCTGTTGGGGCTGGCACTCTCCTTGAGGGTAATCCGCGCCAGCGCTTCGTCGAGATAGCGCATGCGGCGGCTGAACCCCTGAATGATCTTCATCGCCACCGGGGTGTTTTTCACGATGAGATCGCCGAAGTTATCCTTGTGTACGGAAATCATGGAACAGTCGGTGAGGGCCTGGGCCGTCTCAATGTGACTGTGAACTGACATCGTCGAAACAACACCGAAGAAGTCTCCGGGGCCGAGGATGTTACCACCTTCTTCCTGAACCACCTCTACTTCCTTACTGATACGCACTTTACCGCTGCGGATAATAAAGAAGTGGTCGGCGTTCTGCTTACCTTCAACGATGATGTACGCACCCTTGGAGAAGTTGACGATAGTCAGATGAAGGTTGGTCGACATCACATACGCTCCCGCGTGGTCACAGTATAGAAGCCCTCTTCGGGGATGTCAATTTCATCCATGTAAATGATATTCCCCGCAGAACTGCTCAACCCGGCGAGCGATGGCGGCAACGTTCTGTTCGTCCCCGCCGCTGTGCAGCGTCTCAAGGATCACCTCGGCAACGAAGGCCATCTCTTTCTCTTTCATACCCCGGGTGGTCAACGCCGGGGTCCCCAGCCGGATTCCCGAGGTGACCAGGGGACTGCGGCTGTCAAAGGGGATGCCGTTCTTGTTACAGGTGATGTTGGCCCGATCCAGGACCTTCTCTGCGTCCTTTCCGGAGATGCCCAGGGCGGTCAGATCAATCAGCAGCAGGTGGTTATCGGTACCTCCGGAAACGAGACGCAGCCCTCCGGCGGTGAGGTGATCAGCAAGGGCACGTGCGTTCAGGATGATCTGCTTCTGGTACTCCCGGAACGACGGTTGCAGCGCTTCCCGGAAGGCTACCGCCTTAGCGGCGATGACGTGCATCAGCGGACCACCCTGCACGCCAGGCATCACCGCAGAATCAATCAGCTCGGACCACTTTCTGACCCGTCCGGACCGGGCAGCCACCGAACCGATGCTGTTTTCACCGTCCCGTCCGATGAGGATAAGCCCCCCTCGGGGACCGCGAAGAGTCTTGTGGGTGGTGGTGGTGGTGAAATGGGCGTGGGCAACCGGCGAGGGGTGCTCCCCGGCCGCTACCAGCCCGGCGATGTGGGCCATATCCACCATCAGGAATGCACCAACCTCATCTGCGATAGCCCGAAATCGTGGAAAATCCAACGTCCGGGGATACGCCGAGGCTCCGGCGATGATCAGTCGGGGACGGTGCTCCCGGGCGAGGCGGGCCACCTCGTCGTAGTCGATGCGTTCGGTCTCTTTCTGAACGCCGTAGCTCACGATGGAGTACAGCTTGCCGGATATATTTACCGGTGAACCGTGAGTGAGGTGCCCCCCATGGGCGAGGTCCATCCCCAGGATGGTATCTCCCGGCTGCAGCAACGTCAGGTACACCGCCAGATTTGCCTGGCTGCCGGAGTGGGGTTGCACGTTGGCGTGATCCACCCCAAAGAGCTCACAGGCACGATCCCGGGCAAGGTTTTCCGCCTGGTCCACATACTCGCACCCACCGTAGTACCGGGCCCCCGGGTACCCTTCGGCGTATTTGTTGGTCAGCACAGACCCGGTGGCCTGGAGCACCGCCTGGCTGGTAAAATTCTCGCTGGCGATCAGCTCCAGTTTGGTTCGCTGCCGGCCTTCCTCACGCTCGATAGCAGCGTAAAGTTCCGGATCCTGTTGACGCAACACTTCCATGGATTCAGAGCATAGGAGGAATGCAAATGCCTGTCAATTGAGCACCTCCACCCGGTGCCACCGCACCTCGGGTGGGTCCGGTTCCGGTGAGAGCCGGGGAAGCTCCAGGCGCTGAAAGACCCCGGGAACAACCTGGTTTTCCGTGGCACGTCCCCGGGGATACACCCTCACATCCGCAAGACCGTCCATGAACAGGGTGATTCGCCGATCATCAATCCCCCCGAAGGTGGCGGCAGAGCGGTTTTCACCGTAGAACTGGGACAGCGACTGGGTCTCCTGGAGATACATGCCGTCACCCAGGGCCGGGTCCAGAGGCACCCAACCCAGACCGGGAAAAAACGCCTCTGCCCAGAAATGCGGGCGGGGTTCGTCAGTGTCGGTGAGCAAAAAACCCGCGTGGCGGCGAGCAGGCAGGCCTGATATGCGCAGCAGCGCCACGGCAAGGTCGGCGTAGACCCGGGGGCCTGCGGGCTCACCGGCGAGGGCGCTTGCAAGATCGACCGTCCCATCCGGGTCCGGGGTGAGGGTCTGTTGAACCACCGCATGGATTCGCCCGGCGATAACGGGAATGGTGTTGCGCAGATTAACCTGGCTCCGGCGCAGCTGGTCCACTGCGGCATTGTTCACCGGAACGCCGTCATCACCGGTAAGGTACCGCGAAAACGCGGCGATGAAGTCTCCCTCAAGGAGAACCTGAGTGGGCGCAACCGTGCCGAACTCCCAGCGCAGGGTCCGACGCTCAACCAGGTCAACATGTTGCAGCGGTTGTGTTTCCGGCGCGTCCTCTGATGCGGTGGGCGGAGCACCAGGAGGCAGCCGATATATCCATCCCGCAGTGGCCTCCCTGCGGGTCTCCTCGGGGACGGCACGGGAGGATCCCGTCTTTTCAACAGAGGGTTGGGCGCGGTGCTGTGGCAGACGCAGCAGGACGATTCGCGCGTCCGGGTCGGCAACTTCTGCGGTCACGGCCTGGGTAACGCGGTAGTACCGGGAGTCGCCCTGCACCAGCACCCCGGTTGGGCCGCTGCCAGTGAAACGAACCGGTATTTCCCGCTGGTTCAGCGTCATCGTCAGCGTGCCCGCAGGGGTCTCCGGGGGAATGATCAGTCGAATCAGGCGGTCAGACCAGCGCTGGATCCAGAAGCTGTCCCCGGGAAGCTCCAGGACCTCGCCGGTTTCGGCTGCCTCAAGGCGCATCACCGAATCAGCGTGACGCGTCCCGAAACCGCTGCCATACAGGGCAATGCGCGCACCTGGAGAGAAGTTGATCGACGACGCCGAGGTGACCACCGGCAGGGTCTGCGCCGCCGCATCGGGCAGATCGGTATTGTTGATGAAGAAAACTGCGTTGCTGGGACCAACCTCGGTCCGAATGCGGAGCATTCCGCTGCGAATGGAAGCGGGAACGGTGAAGACAACCAGGTTATCGTTCCAGCTGCGAATGGCATCAGGGTTAACCCGGGTATTCTCAACCTCCAGGCGCCCGCTCGTCCCGAAGTGGCGCCCGGCCAGAGCGACGGTCTCCCCGGGGCCGGCCATTATCGGAGTCTGCTCGTCGATCACCGGGGGCCGTCGCGCCAGCCAGAGCACAAGGGCACTGGACAGAAGAAGAACAAGAAAGAGAACGACCCGGAGATATACGTTACTGGATAGATGCTTCAGGACTGATACCGCTCCACGTTGATTTCCAACTCGATATTGAGCAGACCCAGCTGGTCGTTGTCAAGGTCGGTACCGAGCGGGAGAAACACGAGGGGCTCGCCAAGGCGAATCGGCATGGTGGTAAAGGATGTGCGATGGATCGTCTCGCCGCCGGCGGTATCGTCGGTGACCCATGTCTGTCCCTGGGCAACCAGCAGCAGCTCGTCTTCGGACTCCCAGTAGGGGGTAAAGTCGGCAATGACGATGATGTTGGCACCTTCCAGGCGTACCCTGACGGAGCGGCCCCCGATTGTCACCCGAGTGAGGTCCATCGTCCACACCTCGCCGCCCTGTCCCGGCTCAACGATTCGCGCCTGAATATTGACACGCAGAGCACCGCTTATGAGCGCATCCAGGGAATCCGCCAGATGATCCAGTTCTGCAGCCTGACCATGAACAGGGGCCAGTGCCGCAGAAGTGATCATGATCAGCGCAGCGGCCAGAAACCGGAGCTTCATTCCCCGATGTCCTCCAGCGGTACAATTTCAAACTCCTGGGGGTGACTGCGATCGGGACGGATCATCACCGGCTCGCCCTGAAACTGGAAACGGGCCTGTTCCGGCAGTTGAACGGTCACCTGGTGGGCTTCGCTCTGTGCGTTGAGCCAGCGCAACAGCTCTTCCGTCTGGGAGGGATCCACCGTCACCTGTACGTTCACCGGGCGGTCCGAGAGGGCAAACGAGGGGAGCCCCCGGGGGCTGTCAGGCGCTGCGGCTACTGCAGCCTGTTCAGCAGCTGGAACCATCTGGAATGCTACCACCGCAGCGAGCAGCAGGACAACTGCTGCGGCAACTGACACAAAGGGAACCGGTACCGAGAGAGATCGCTGCCACCAGGCGAGCTCAAGGGGGCGCACCCGCATCGTCCGGTTAACCTGCAGCCGCACCCGCTCCTGCGCCGCGTCAACGTCGCTGTCGCTGAGGAGAGAGCGTTGCACCGCTCGCTGAAACTGCATGACCTGTCCGTGAAATGATTGAAGTTCCGGATTGTGACTGAGCAGGCTCTGAACCTGTTGAGCCTCTGCTGTGGTGGTCTCACCGTCAAGGTAGGCCGACAAAAGCTGTCGCCGCATAACTTCTTTATTCACGGAACTGAACATCAATACCCTCCAGCAGGGATGCCAGGCGTTCCCGGGCGCGATGGACCCGAACCTTGACGTTCCCCTCACTGATTGCAAGCACCTGCGCGATCTCCGCGTAGGGCATCTCACCGTACTCTTTCAGAACGATCACGTCCCGCAGCGTTTTGGGAAGACGGTCAACTGCCGAGCGCACCGTGGCCAGCGTCTCATCTTCCAGCGTGTCCCGATCAGCGCTGCGGGAGGAACGCCCGGGCTCATGGAACACCCGCTCCAGAGCCTTCCGTTCCCGACCGCGACGTTTTGAGAGGTTGAAAGCGAGGTTTTTGCCGACCCGGAGAACCCAGTACCGGGCCTGATCGATATCCGGAAGGGTGGTGCTGTGCTGGTACAACCGGATGAACGCATCGTGGCATAACTCCTCTGCTGATTCCTGGTCTCCGACAATGCGGAGAACCACGCGAAAGAGAACGGGGAATGCTGCTTTATACACGTCGTTGAAAAACGCCTGTTCATCTCGCCTGTAAGTCATAACACATGGACCCGGGGAAAGGTTACATACTATTGTGGGAACGTGGCCACTTTACAGCGGGTGATGCAGAAAATCAAGGTATCCACGCCGGTCCGGTTCAACGTACCCCTGGCCAACTATACCACCTTTCGTGTGGGAGGACCTGCGGATGCGCTGGCGGAACCCGTCTCGGTGGAGGAGATGGCAGACCTTCTGGCGGTGTGCAGCGCCGCAGAAATCCCGGTGACCGTCCTCGGAGGTGGTGCCAACGTGGTGGTCAGCGACCGGGGTATTCGCGGGATGGTGATGCTCACCACGGGGTTGCGGCAGATAACCTGCCAGGGGACGCAGATCCGGGCAGCTGCAGGGACGACGATCAGCGAGGTCAGCGCCTTCGCCGCGGAACGGAACCTGCAGGGTCTGGAGTTCATCTACGCAATGCCCGGAACCACCGGGGGTGCGGTGTGGATGAACGCCCGCTGCTACGACGGAGAGATCGCCGCGATCCTTACGGAAGTAACCACCCTGCCCAGGGTTGCCACCTCCGATGCGCCGTCGCAGCTGGATGTCTACCGGGTCAGGCCGGAAGATTTCGCCTACAAGATCTCGCCCTTTCAGGACGGCAGCAGAGTAATCATTGATGCCCTCTTTCAGCTGACCCCGGGAAGCCGCGACGCCTTGTGGGAGGTGATGCGCGCTCACGAGGAAGACCGCCGGGCAAAAGGACACTTCGATGCGCCCTGCGCCGGTTCGATCTTCAAGAACAATCGCGACTTCGGTGCTCCCAGCGGCCAGATCATCGACAGAGCGGGACTGAGGGGGACACAAATCGGCGGAGCCCGGATAAGCGACGGCCACGGTAACATTATCGTCAATACCGGCAACGCCACCGCTCGTGACATCAGGAAGCTGGTGGAGCTGGTTCAGCGGCGGGTACTGGAACACTCCGGGTTTGCCCTGGAGCCGGAGGTTCTCTTTCCGGGAGAGTGGTGACCTGTCGTCCTGGTGGCCCACGGCGTTACCAGCTCCACTGCATGGTTCCGGTACCACTCCATTGCTGGCGATCCTCAGGGTCGTAGCGGCAGCGCAGCTCAACCCGCCCGGCTCGCCCCAGAGGAACTGCCACGGAGCCTCTCAGGTGCCACAGGTCATCACCGCTCAGGGACCAGCGTCCGGCAAGATCCACTGCAACTGACCGGCGGTATCTGTTGGAGAGAGGGAACTGCCCGCCCAGGTCCACCCCCAGCCGTTGCAGCGCCTCGGCGTCGCCGCTCACGGTGACCCCAATCTGTCCACCCGGCACCTGGCCTGATGAGAGAAAGAGACGTCCCTCCCCGGCCAGGGCCTCCCGATAGTTGAGCTTCACAGCGACCCCCGGAGCCACTTCCCCGCGATACTGCAATCGACCTCGAACCTCCGTCTCCCATTGGGTTGTGCGGGTCCAGCTCACCTGCCCTTCCCGCAGCAACCGCGGTCCCCGGGAACGGTGCGAGAGCATCGCGGCGCCCTGAAACGGGTTGGCCGGCCGACGCTGTTCATGGGTCAGAAACCCCGCATCGCTACCGCTGAGACGCACGGTGACCCGCGCTTGCGGGGGCCCCAGTACCGCCGCGGCGATACCGGCGTGGCTCACCGGACGATACGGGGCGCTTTGCCGCCACCCCTCCACCAACAGCCGCAGCGAACGCCTCTGCAGCTGCCAGAACAGCGCCTGTCGGTGAAGGGTCTGGCTACGTACCGGCGGCACCACAAAAAGCCACGGTTCCGCCTCGAAGTCCGGAAGGCGTTGCGGATCAACGCTGGCGGTCCCGGCGATCAGCCCGATCGTGCCGGCATCAGGCAGCCCCGGGACGGGGAGGTGCACCAGAAACCCGGACGTTTCCAGCCGCTCCTGCTGCACCGTGTACCACCATGCTATGCGGGGCATCCACAGGGGGTAGCCCCGCATCGTCGAAGGATCAGCAGAGATGAAGACACCCTGTGTGCGGGGCTCGTCCAAACCGGTTGCCAGGGAGAACCGGTCAGCTTCGGTCAGGGCGGACCAGGTGAGCCCCCCCGCCGTGGGGTCGCGAAAGCGATGGAAAACCCCCTTCCCCGCTATGGGCCCCAGGGTCAGCGGACCAGCGTCGACGCCGGCAATGATCCTGGCATCATGGAAGGGCGAACGCATGGAGACGTGCTGCTGGAGATACCCCGCCGGGGCGGCCGCATCCTCCCTGAGGACCAGTTCACCAAAACCGAGAAGCACCCAGCGGGTGCGCCCCAGATGGAAGAGCAGCCGGGCGACCCCGTTCCCCTCATGATCGCTGCGGATCGTCGCCGAAGCGGACAAGCTCACCAAGGTGTCATCTTCAGCGTCACCATCGTCAGCAGCAACAGGTGTCGCCATGACCGCAATCGCCAGGAAGAACGCCAGGATCGTCGCCGTCGAGTAATCGTATTGAAGGACCACACTATACTACTGTCCGCGGTGACCCTCCAGCTTGCGTCTGTTCCGGGAAACGATTCGCCGCCATATGTTCTGACCGGTATATAACCCCAGGGCGACCCAGACCAGGATAAAGCCGGCAAGGCGCCCCTGGCCAACAGGCTCACGGAACACCAGCAGCGCGATCAGGAACATACCGGTGGGAGCGATGTACTGCAGAAACCCCACGTCGGCCAGCCGGATATTGCGGGCGGCGATCCCGAAGAGCAGCAGCGGGGCTACGGTGGCCACCCCCGCCCCCAGGAGATAGATCGAGGTTGTCACACCGCCGCGGCCGAAATACCCGGTTCCGGAGAACGACAGAAACAGCAGGTACAGCAGCGCCGGACCGACCACCGGCAGAAGCTCCACCGCCAGTCCGTGAATCGACGGCAGCGAGGTCTGTTTCTTGATCAGACCGTAGAAGCCGAAGGTAAACGCCAGGGTCAGGCTGACCCAGGGAAACACCCCGACGTGGAAGGTAAGCACCAGAACGCCGGACACGGCAAGGGCCAGAGCCACCCATTGAAGGGCGGTGAGGCGTTCCTTCAGGAAGATCATCCCCAGAAATACACTCACCAGCGGGTTGATGTAGTAGCCCAGGCTGGCGTCGAGAGTGCGCCCGGACGAGACCGCCCAGACATACACCAGCCAGTTCACCGTGACCAGGGCGCCGTTGATCAGCAGAAGCACCGCGGGCCGGCCCCGCAGAAGCAGCGGATGGCCCCCACCGGCGTTGAGGGTAGTGACAGCGGCGGCGGTCCTGCTGCGGCGCCGCCGGTACAGGGTGATCCCCCAGGCCAGCACCGCCCCCCACAACACGCGGTGGCCGATTATCTCCAGGGCAGGAACAAAAGCGATCTGTGTCCAGTAGAGGGGCAGCACCCCCCATATCGCAAACGCCCCGATAGCGGACGCGGCTCCGAGGCGGGGATTTTCAGTGTGGTCATTCACCCCTCTTGAATACTCTCTTTTCCCGCTTTCGTCGAGGTGTGTCGTTTAGGCCTTCGCTGCGGCGTCTTGACGCGCAGGCGGGCACATCGCTATTCTGGTGTTTCGCAGCGCGGTGGTCGTATAACGGCATTACCCCAGCTTCCCAAGCTGGAGACGCGGGTTCGACTCCCGTCCACCGCTTACCCTAATCCTTTTCTTTGTAAATGCTTACAGATTGGCTTTCCGCTACGTCACCCCAAAACACAGCAATTAGTCGGCAGGCAGTTGGCAACTATCAGTCTGCCAGCCGGGCGTGCCCCGGCCCCTGGCTGGGCCGGGTCGGTTCCTGCGGGGCTTCGGCCGCCACACGTGGCGGCAGCCTGCGGCTCCCCTGCGGCACCTCACGCACCTGACGGTTCACAGATGTTGTTCAAGGTATGACATCAGCGAGCAATCAGAGTGCGTGGTGGTGTGATACCGGCGCGTACCAGAATCGCTTTCAGGCCCTTTTCTGCAGCTTGCTGCGCATGAAAACCAATTCCTCAAGCTGCATACAACCTCTGTCCCGTCTCCAGAATGGTGCGTTCTATCGTCGGCAACGAGCTTCTTTGGTTGAACGCAGAGTCATGTTCGATAAGCACATCACAAGGCGACGAAATAAGCGCTGAGATTTCCAGGTGTAACAGTCGTCTCAGTGCCCGGAGGTCCTGTACATCATCACTGACAACGATCATAAAATCGGCATCACTGCCGCCAGGTGACGAACTCAACTCCATGCTTGCCTCTGTGCGCAACAGTGTCCGTGCTCGTAACCCGGAGGCCCGGCGCGAGCGCTGCGCAAGCAGGAAAAGAACCGGCAAATGAGACTGGTACTGCTTCCCAAGCTGCAGACGCGGGTTCAACTCCCGTCCACCGCAAAGGGGTCCATGATTGACGATCGGCTTTCCCGGTCTTCCGCGGTCTGCTCGCTCCAGTCGTCTTTGGTGATGTACTTGCGAACCGTCTTGCGATCGATACCGTACTCCTCTGCAATCTCAGTGACCGACTTGCCCTTCACGAAAGAACGCCGATCGAATACGCTGTTGTTGAGCCATTGTGAGCATCCTTGATGGCGCCTCCCTTGTTGGTTGGTGGTTCTTCCACCAAGGGTAGGCGGCCCTCTCGAGGTCTTACAATGGCTCTTGCAATCCCGGGGAAATCCGCGTTGCAAGAGGAAAATCAACCTTGCACAAAACGGGGGGCATCTATCTTGGCAATTAACCGAATAGTAAGTGACTGATACTATGGGGAAAATCAAGCAAACACTCAGCACAATACTCCATTATGGGCAGCTTGAAAGCCTGAGCAATACGCAGAATCGGAAGATTTTCAATGTCAATGCTGCTTCACTGATAGCCGTCGCTTCAGTCTTGTTGTACAGCTTTAATCTGCTTATTTTCATTGGCTCTGATGCAGCCATGGTCAACCTTCTATCAGCCTTGCCCTTTTTGCTGCTATATTTCGTGCCACTATGGCTTAACTACCACTACCACCATAAATCCGCA
>SKHA01000004.1 GCA_007117185.1 Spirochaeta sp.
CCGCATCGGCGGTTCGCAGGAGGATGGCGCTGCCCTGCCCCACGTCGATGAAGTGAACCTGTAGCTCCTGCGGTCCTGGTGGCGGTGTGGCCAGAGCCAGGGCCGGGGCCAGCAGGAACAGAAGCAGCGATACCCCACGCCATCGGTGCATCACCTGCCCCCACCCTGTCGAAGCCGGTCGAGTTTGTCTCGAATTCGCTCCCGCACCGCACGCTCCGCCTCCAGGTCCACGGTGAAGGAAAGCCCGCTGCCGTCGTCGGTGCCCCGCAGGACCTGCCCCTCATGCACCCCCCGGGGCAGGAGGTGCAGCGGGACCTCCGTCAGAGCGCCGGCAGGGTCCTCCAGGCGGGCAACGTCGGCAGAGATCCCATCGACGGTATAGAGCAGGTGTGGTCCAGTCATCCGATTCAGTATATCATCCCGGCCATGTTTGGTGGTCTTGCGATCCTGTTGGTCTTCCTTCTGCTTGGGGAGGGGCTGTCGGCGCTGGGAGTTCCTCTGCCGGGAAATGTCATCGGTATGATTCTCATCACCGCTGCCCTGGCTTCGGGCAGGCTCAACCCGGCGCGGGTAGAGGGTGCCGCGGATACCCTCCTGAAAAATCTGGCTTTTCTCTTCGTGCCTCCCGGAGTTGGCGTGATGATTCACGCGCGGCTCATCGGCGAGAACCTCGGGGCGATCGCCGTGGCCATTGCGGTGGGGGCCACGGTGGTTCTGGTGGTTACCGGAATGACTGCCCAGATGATCCTGAACCGCCGCCGAAGGGAGGACGCATGAACCTCGGTCTCCCGCCGGTGCTGCTGTGGTCCACCCTCTCCCTGATCGTCTATATCGCCGCGCGGAGGCTGTACCGCCGCTTTCCCAACCCGTTGCTGGTGCCCGTCCTGGTGACGATTGTTGCCCTGATAGCCATTCTGCAGCTCACCGGTACTGACTACTCCACCTACATGGAAGGCGGCCGGATGATCTCCTACTTTCTCGGGCCATCGGTGGTGGCCCTGGGGATTCCCCTGTACCGGAACATCCAGCGGATGCGGGAGGCCGCCAGCGGGATAACCGCAGCGGTTGTTGCCGGGGCGGTGGCCGGGGTGGTCGGAGCGGTGCTGCCAGCGGTGGTGATGGCGGCGCCGGAGCTGGTGGTACGATCGCTGGCCCCAAAGAGCGTGACCACCCCCATCGCGATCTCTCTGGCCGAGGGAATCGGCGGAGACCCCGGTCTGACCGCGGCGTTCGTGGTGGTCACCGGGATTTTCGGAGCTGTTCTGGGACCGGTGATCCTGAAGCTGGTGGGGGTGCGCAATCCCGTTGCCTGGGGGCTGGCCATGGGCACTGCGGCGCACGGGGTTGGTACCTCCCTGGCCCTTGAGCGGGGCCCGACAGAGGGTGCCGCCGCGGGGCTGGGAATCTGCCTGTGCGGCGTTGCCACCTCGGCGGTAACGCCGGTGCTGGTGCGGGTCCTATTGGGCGGGTGAGTCCATCCCGCCCATGGAGACGTGCTTGACCTCCAGAAACGCGTCCATCCCCTCGATACCCAGCTCACGCCCCAGCCCGCTCTCTTTCATCCCGCCGAAGGGGCAATTGCTGGTGGAGGGCACCGCGTCGTTGATGCCCACGGAGCCAGCGTCGATCTGTTCCATCAGCCGGAACGCCCGGTTGAGATCCCGGGTGTAGGCGTACGCCGCCAGGCCGTAGCGGGTGTCGTTTGCGGCAGCAATCGCCTGTTCTTCCGTATCAAAAGAAACAACCGGCGCCACCGGGGCAAACGTCTCTTCCCGCATGCACCGCGCCGTGGCCGGGACGTCGGCGATCACCGTGGGTTTCAGGAAGTATCCCGCCGGGGTGTCAAGAACGTCACCGCCGCAGACGACGCGCCCCCCGGACTCTACGGCGTTGGCGATGTGCTCCAGGGCGGTTGTGAGCCCCGCCTGGTCGACCATCGAGCCGATCTCCACCTCTTCATCGAGGCCGTAGCCAACCTTCATCTTCCCTACACGCTGGCAGAAGCGCTCCAGAAACTGCCGGTAGATTCCACGCTGCACGTAAATGCGGTTGGCGGCGATGCAGGACTGGCCGTTGTTGCGAAATTTGGTGATCAGGGCCCCCTCCACCGCCTGGTCCAGGTCGGCGTCCTCAAAGATCAGCACCGGCGCGTGCCCCCCAAGTTCCAGAGAGAGTCTGGTGACGGTCCGGGCCGATTCGGCGATCAGCTGTTTACCCACCGCGGTAGACCCGGTGAAGCTCACCTTGGCGCAGTGGGGGTTCTCCATGAACTCCGCGCCGATACCGGCGGTGTCCCCGGCGACCACGTGGAAAACCCCCGGGGGAACCCCCGCTTCCTCAAGGCACTCCGCCAGGATCAGTGCGCACAGGGGTGTCTTGGTGGCCGGCTTCAGCACCACCGTGCACCCCGCAGCCAGAGCGGGGGCAACCTTGCGTGCCGAGAGCATCAGGGGAAAGTTCCACGGCGCGATCGCCGCCACCACTCCCACAGGCTGCTTGAGAATCAGGTGGCGCTTCCCCGGGGCCTGCTGGGGCACGATGCGCCCGTACCCGCGGCGGGCCTCCTCGGAGAACCACTGCAAATGATCCACCGAACCGTCCACCTCGGCGTAGCTCTGCCCAAGGGGTTTGCCGTTCTCACGGGTGATAATTCGGGCCACCTCGTCGCGACGACGCCGCAGAATCGACGCGGCAGCGGAGAGGATCTCGCCGCGGGCTCTCCCGGTAGTCCCGCGCCACTGCCCCAGCGCGTGCCACGCCGACTCCACCGCCGTGTGGGCCAGCTCCCGGCCGCCCCGGGCAACCTCGGCGATGGTCTCGCCGTTTCCCGGGTCGACCACCGCAAAGGTCTTCTCTGCGGAGACCCACTGGCCCCCGACAAAGAGCTTTCGAGTCATCAGGTCGCTTCCACGTCCGGCGGAGCCGCTCCTGATGCGATCTCCCGATAGACCTGAAGAACCAGAACACCGGTGAAGCCGGTAAAGGCGGCACCAAGAACCATCGAGAGCAGCCACCCCACAAAGGGTATGAGGCCGAGAATGAGGTTGACTATTCCCAGGACCACCGCCAGCGCCAGCA
>SKHA01000095.1 GCA_007117185.1 Spirochaeta sp.
AAGGGCAACCGTCCGGGCCGCGTGACCAAAACCTTCAGCGGTACATGCAAAGGCGATGTTCATGGGCCAAAGTTGAACGCCTTCCGTCAGAAAACGATCAGGATTCAGTCAGTTTTCGATGAATCCGAACCCGTTGCAGCGTGTTTTGGCAAGAAACGCCGGGGATCCGCTCTTCCCCCGTCATCACGGTGGCCGCCCACACCGGGGCGCAGCGACAGCCGACGCCCCGCAGCCTGACCGCGCCGGAACGTGCTGTCCTGGTAGTACCTCGTTCCCCCGCCCGATACCAGCCGTCGTGGTTCGTCCCAGGCGAGCTTCGCCGTGCGCCGGGCAATATCGGCACGCAGTGCCACCAGAGCGTGCCCGTCAGACAGCGGCGCTCTTTTCCCTTTGCCCCGGACCAGCGTCTCTTCAAAGCCGCGAAAGAGCCCAACCATGAACGAGAGGCGGCGCCCCCGGCGATCCGCCTGCCACAACTGCCCGGCCAGGCGCAGGAGATACGAGAACACGTACTCCGCCACCTCCAGGGAACCGGCGCCACCATAGAGCATCAGCGCGGCACCTCCGCTTTCGCGCTCGAAGAGAGGATAAACGCAGAAATGTTCCCCCAGAATGCGGCTGATCAGTTTGACCTCAACAGGGGTGCGCTTACCGTGCCACACCTGCACCCCCTGCAGGTCCCCTTCGCCGCTATCGCCAACGCGGCCACCTTCGCCACCCTCACCGCCAGACTCGTCCAAAAGCACAAGGTTGTACCGCCGGATCAACTCGTTTGCTTTTCGCACCGCCTCCTGAGCTTCCTTGAGGTGGGGGCTGGCCCCCAGCGCGAGAAGCTTGCGAACCCTCGTTGCCAGCCTTTCCGCCGCCTGGGAGGTGGAAGCAAATCCGTCCTCCGCAACTGGACAGGTCGCCCGCCCGGGAATACCGAAAGTCCGGCACCACCTGCGGAATGCCGGTCCATGGCCACCCTCTCCGTCGTACACCCAGGCGCACAGGTGGGCCATTTCGTGCCGGAGCACTTCCTGCAGCAGCGCCTCCTGATCACCCCGAACCAGCTCCTCGGAAATAGCGATGCGGTGCGGCGCCGCCTGAAACGATCCCAGTACGCGCCCGGCACTACGGAAAACCAGCACCTCGAAGGGAATCTCTGTGCCGATCAGTTCCCGAGCTTCCTTCTTCAGCCGCCGCCGAATTACCGAGAGGGTCTCAGAGTACAGAAATCGCTCGCCGTTAATACCGTGTCCTTTCCGAAAGGTTCGGTAAACAGCTATACTTCATCCAGCAAATCATGAAAACCCGTCGCACTTCCTCCCGGATCAAGCCATGACAACACTTCTTCGACTCCTGTGGCCCTACCTGCACCGCCACCGCCGGGTCCTCTTCCTGGCCCTGGCGATGATGGTATTCGTTGACCTGCTGGCCTACGTCATCCCCTGGACGGTGGGCTACGTCACCGACTCGATCTACCCGGTGATCAACGAGGTCGGGTCGATGCGCCGCCTCGTGATCGTCTCGGTGCTGCTTGTTCTCACCGCTCTGGTAAGGGGAGCGGTGGTTCACGGGATGATCCGGGCGTACTGGTACTGCGCCGAGTCTACCGTTCGGGACCTGCGAGATGCGCTGTACCGCAAACTCCAACACCTGGACATCAGCTTCTACGACCACGCCCGCACCGGTGACCTCATGTCCCGGGCAACCTACGATATCCAGATCCTCAGGAACGTGATCGCCTTCGGGATCGAGCACCGGGTTCGCATCATCGTGATTTCCGTGACGGTCTTCGTGCTGATGCTCATCCAGGACCTCACCCTCGCCCTGGCGGTATACGTGGTGATCCCCCTCTTCGGAACACTGATCATCCGTTACAGCCGGCGCCTGCGCAGCGCCACGGTGGAGCAGCAGCAGGAGATGGGCCGGATGAACACCCACCTGCAGGAGAACATCACCGGCGTACGGGTGGTCAAGGCGTTTGCGATGGAGGAGGCAGAGATCCAGCGCTTCACCGAGCGCAACGCCACGATGCTCACCCGGGATCTGGCGGCGGCGCTGCCTCAGGCACACCTGAACCCGCTGCTGCTGATGGTGGACGGCGTGGGCGCGCTGATCCTGCTGGTGGTGGGGGGCATGCAGGTGATCAACGGCGGGATGACCCTGGGTACGCTCCTCTCGTTTATCTCCTTTCTGGCGGTGATGGGCTTCCCGTTGCGTATCCTGGCATTCAACACCTCACTGATCAACCAGGGCCGCGGGGCGATGGAACGCATCCTGGAGATCATTAATTCTCCCGATCAGCATCGTCACAATCTGGGCACCCTCACCGCGCCGCTGCAGGGAGCGATCCGCTTTGACAAGGTGAGCTTCGGCTACAACCAGAACACTCCCGTTCTGAAGGAGATCTCCTTCGACGTCGCCCCGGGTCAGCGGATCGGCCTGTTCGGTCTCACCGGGGCGGGAAAGAGCACCCTGATCTCACTGATTCCCCGCTTCTACGCCCCTACCTCCGGAACGATCCTCATCGACGGGCACCCCGTGCAGGAGTGGGAGATGCAGCACCTGCGCTCGCGCATCGGCACCGTCCTGCAGGAGACGTTTCTCTTTTCGGCGACGATCCGCGAGAACATCGCTTTCGCCCGCCCGGAGGCGACGGACCAGGAGATTCACGCCGTGGCCCGGCACGCCCAGCTCCATGATTTCATCCTCTCTCTTCCCCGGGGGTACGACACTCTGGTGGGCGAGTACGGGGTGGGGCTCTCCGGGGGGCAGCGGCAGCGCCTGGCCATCGCCCGCACCCTCCTGCAGGATCCACAGATCCTCATCCTGGACGACTGCACCTCAAGCCTGGACGCGGTCACCGAGCGCAAGATTCAGCAGCAGCTGCGCCTGTTGATGGAGGGGCGCACCACCATCATCATCGCCCAGCGCCTGTCCACCCTCACTATGGCAGACCGGATCATCGTCCTGGACGGCGGGACGATTCAGGATGTGGCGTCCCACAGCCAACTGATGCAGCGGAACAGCCTCTACCGCACGATGTACCAGAAGCAGGAGGTCTGAGATGCTGAATCGACGAAGCACCCGCCACCTGCCCCTTCACCAGGAAGACGAAACGCGGCGCTTTCAGTGGAAGATCTTCCGGCGCCTCCTTGGTTACCTGCGCCCCTACCGAGCCCGCCTGGCAGTCATGTACAGCTGCGCTCTGGTAAACGTGGCCGCGACGATCACCGTGCCGATTCTGGTGATGATGGCCATCGACAACCACATCGCCGTGGGTGAGGTCGCCGGCCTCCTGCCGCTGATTGCTACGCTGGCGGCTGTTCTGGCACTGCTGTATATCTCTGCCCGACTGCAGGGGGTGTTGATGATGAAGGTGGGCTACCACGTGCTGCACGACCTGCGGCAGGACCTCTTTCAACGGTTGCAGCGCCTCTCCTTTCGCTTCTTCGACACCCACCGCACCGGCCAGGTAATGAGTCGACTGACCAATGACGTGCAGGTTCTGGAAGAGCTCCTGCGGGCAGGGCTGGATACGGTGGTGGTGGACGTTCTGATGCTCCTGGGGCTGGTGGCCGCGATGGTCTCCCTGGACGCGAGGCTGAGCATGATCCTGCTCATCACCCTGCCCCTCTTCCTGCTGGTGGTATTCAGCCTGCAGAAGCTGCTGCTGCGGGCGGGGCGGCGCATTCAGCGCACCCTCTCGGGGGTCAACGCGTTTCTCAACGAGTCGATCTCGGGGATCAAGGTGATCCGCGCCTTCGCCCGGGAACAGGAAAATATTCGTAACTTTCAGGCGATAAACCAGGAGTATTACCAGGAGACGCGCACCTTCTACCCCCTGAACGCGTACTTCTGGCAAAGCGTGGTCACGGTGATCGTCCTGAGTTCTGCTCTGGTCATCCTCGGCGGGGGGTTGCTGCTGGCGCAGGGGGCGATAACCATCGGGCTGATCGCGGCGTTTCTCTCGTACGTGACGCGATTCTTCCAGCCGTTGCAGAAGATCAGCAACATGCTCAATCAGCTGACCCGGGCTATTGCCTCGGCAGAGCGGATCTTCTGGCTCATGGACCAGCCCGAGGATGTGGCTGACCGACCAGGTGTCGCCGGTGGTGCTGGCGTCGCTGACCGACCTGACGTCGCCGACGGTGCTGGCGTCGCTGATCGACCTGACGTCGCCGACCAACCTGACGTCGCTGATCGACCTGACGTCGCCGACGGTGCTGGCTCCGCCGACCAACCCGACGGCGCTGACCCCGCTCCCGCCGCCCCGGGGCCGCCAATCACCGGGGCCGTCCATTTCGATCACGTCTGGTTCGCCTACGAAAAAGAAGACTGGGTGGTCCGGGATGTGGACTTCAGCGCACCGGCAGGCTCCACCCTGGCGATCGTCGGCGCTACCGGCGCCGGCAAGACCACCATCATCAACCTCTTGTGCCGCTTTTACGACCCCCAAAAGGGAGCGGTCACCGTGGACGGTCGGGACCTGCGGGATCTGCCCCAGCAGTGGTATCGCCGACAGGTAGCGCTGGTGATGCAGGACGCGGGGATTTTTTCGGGAACGGTCCTGGAAAATATCCGCTTCGGCTCGCCTGAGGCAACGATGGAGGAGATTGAAGCCACCTGCCGTCGGATGGGGATCCTGGAGGTGATCCGCGGGCTGCCCCGGGGCTTTGATACCGGTACGGGTGAACGCGGGTCCAACCTCTCCCTGGGTCAGCGCCAGCTCATCGCCTTCGCCCGGGCGCTGCTGCGCAACCCCCGCATTCTCATCCTCGACGAGGCGGGAGCGTACCTGGACTCACATACGGAATCGCTGGTTCAGGGGGCGATGGAGCACCTGAAAGAGGGGCGTACCACCTTCATCATCGCTCACCGTCTGTCCACCGTCCGCAACGCCCACCGCATCCTGGTGATGCACAACGGGGTGGTCCAGGAGTCGGGTACTCACCAACAGCTCCTTGCGGCCGGGGGGCGCTACGCCCGGCTGCTGGACAGCCAGCGGTTGAGCAGTCAGCGGCTGCAGAACTCCAGCAGCACCCCGCCGGTTGACTTGGGGTGAACGAAGCCGATCTTCGCTCCGTCCGCGCCGTCCCGGGGGGTCTGGTCGATGGTCCGCAAACCGGCACCCAGGACCGCAGCCAGCCCCACCGCCACGTCGTCGGTGCCCAGCGCCAGGTGGTGAATCCCCTCGCCGTTCTTCTCCAGGAAGATCGCGATAGGGCTCTCCGGGCTGGTAGGCTCAAGCAGTTCGATCCGGCCGTGGGGGGTAGGAAACATCGCCACCCGCACCTTCTGGTCGGGAACCTCCTCGATGACCACCTCCTTCATCCCCAGAACCTCGCGATAAAACGGAATCCGTTCCTCAAGCGAGCGCACCGCGATCCCTACGTGGTCAATTCCGTTAATCATTCCGTTGGCCATTGTGGTTCCTCCATGTAAACTGTTCCAGAAATTGCTCAAGTTCCTGCCGCATCGCCGCGAAGGGGATCCCCCGGCTCACCGCATCACCGTCGGCGCTCAACCGCTCGCTGATCCAGCGACTGAACAGGTCCGTGGCCATCTCGCGCAGCGCGTCGATCACCCGCTGCTGTCGCCGCCGCTCCAGCTCTCCGGTGCGGTGCAGCTGATCGAGGCGCTCGCCGATAGCGCGGTAGAGCTCGGCCACGCCGGTTCCCTCGGTGGCAACGGTCCGCAGAACCAGCGGCGCCAGACCGCCCCGCAGGGTCTCCTCCAGCGCCGCGTTCAGCGACGCCACCATCGCTTCCGCCTGGGGGTAGTCCGCCTTGTTGACCACGTACAGGTCGCCGATCTCCATCACCCCCGCCTTGAGCGCCTGGATCTCGTCGCCGGAACCCGGGGTAAGCGCCACCAGGACGATATCCGCCAGGGTGAGAATCCCCACCTCCGACTGCCCCACCCCTACCGACTCCACGATGATCGTGCCGTATCCCGCCGACACCAGCACCTGTACCGTCTCCAGCGCCGCCGCGGAAATTCCGCCGGTCCCGCCCCGGGAGGCCATAGAGCGAATGAACACCCCCGGATCCGTCCCGTGCAGGTCCATGCGGATGCGGTCGCCAAGAAGCGCGCCGCCGGTAAAGGGCGAGCTGGGATCAACCGCCAGTACCGCCACCTTCTCCCCGGTCTCGCGAACGCTCATGATCAGGCGGCTGATGAGGGTGCTTTTCCCCGCCCCTGGAGGTCCGGTGATCCCGATCACCGCGGCGCCGATGGACTGCTCCTCCCCGGGGGGATCATCCCGGCGGCGCAGCTCATCGAGGAGCTGATCCCGCTCTGCCCGGCCCGACTCAACCAGAGAGATCGCCCGGGCGATGGAGCGGACCTGACCCGCCAGCACGCCCTGGGCGAGACCCGCGGTATCCACTCCTGTCAGGACGAAACTCCCGCCACGCTGCAGGATTCGATAAACTCCACCACCGCGCTGATCGGGGTTCCCGGGGGAAAGACCGCCTGCACCCCCGCTTCCTTCAACCCGGGGATATCGTAGTCCGGGATGATACCCCCGCCAAAGACGACGATATCTCCCGCGTCGGCCTCCCGCAGCAGCTTCACCACCCGGGGAAAGAGCTCGTTGTGTGCGCCCGAAAGGAGGCTGAGTCCTACAAACTGGACGTCCTCCTGCAGGGCAATGGTGACGATTGCCTCGGGGGTCTGGCGAATACCGGTATAAATCACCTCGTACCCCGCGTCGCGCAGCGCCCGGGCGACGTACTTGGCCCCCCGGTCGTGGCCGTCCAGGCCGGGTTTTGCTATCAGGATCCTGATCTTGTTCTTTTGCGACATCCTACGTTCCTTCAGGGGTCGTTACATTCCGATGTGCTGGCGATGTTCACCGAAGACATCGCGCAGGACCTGGGAGATCTCACCAAGGGTACCGTACTGGCGCACACACTCGATGATCGGTTCCATCATATCCGCTCCGTCCTCGTTGGCGGCCTGACGAAGGCGGTTGAGCTCGCGCTGCACCGCGGCGTTGTCCCGCTCGGCCCGGACCTTTTTCAGCCGCTCGATCTGCGCGTCGTGGACCCGGGGATCGTGGCGCATCACGTC
Source organism: Spirochaeta sp. (assembly GCA_007117185.1). GTDB lineage: Bacteria > Spirochaetota > Spirochaetia > DSM-27196 > Alkalispirochaetaceae > Alkalispirochaeta. The sequence goes on from SKHA01000095.1 coordinate 7,066, forward strand.
GAAGCAGGCGTTGCTGCTCTCCCGGGTGTGGCAGTTCAGGCCAACCACCAGGCGGTCCTTACTCTCGATCTCCCGCTGGTAGCGGTAGGCGGCGTCCTCAATCTCCCGTTGGGGAAAGCCGTTCTCGATGGCCCGAACCATCCCGCCGTCGCTCTCGATTTTGGCGAGGTACTCCCGGGCCTGCCGCTCAACCTCGTCGGTGAGGGCTTCAACGGCGTAGGACCCACCCAGGGGATCCACCGTGTTGGCCACCCCGCTCTCCAGGGCGATGATCTGCTGCGTCCTCAACGCAATCTGCACCGATTCTTCGGTGGGCAGCGAGAGCGCCTCGTCCCGGGAGTTGGTGTGCAGGCTCTGGGCCCCGCCAAGCACCGCCGCCAGCGCGTGCAGCGCCACCCGAACCACGTTATTGTCGGGCTGCTGCGCCGTGAGCATCGCGCCGCTGGTCTGGGCGTGAAAGCGCATCGCCTGAGACTTCGCTGACCGGGAACCGTAGCGATCCCGCAGGATCGCCGCCCACATCCGCCTCGCCGCGCGGAACTTGGCCACCTCCTCCAGCAGGTCGCTACCGGCGCTGAAGAAGAACGAGAGCCGCCCGGCAAACGCGTCAACCCCGAGCCCCGCTTTCACCGCGGCGTCGACGTAGGCGATCGCGTCGGCCAGGGTGAACGCCACCTCCTGAGGTGCCGTCGCTCCGGCCTCGCGAATGTGATACCCCGAGATAGAGATACTGTTCCACTTGGGAAGCTCCCGGGTGCAGAACTCAAAGGTGTTGGTAATGAGCCGCATGGAAGGCGCCGGCGGAAACATGAACGTTCCCCGGGCGATGTATTCCTTCAGAATATCGTTCTGAATCGTCCCCCGCAGGGCACCCCGTGTGGCCCCCTGTTTTTCCGCCACCACGATATACATCGCCAACAGAATCGCCGCCGGGGCGTTGATCGTCATGGAGGTGGAAACCTGATCCAGGGGAATCGCGTTGAACAGCAGCTCCATGTCCGCCAGGGAGTCCACCGCAACCCCCACCTTGCCAACCTCACCCAGGCACAGGGAGTGGTCCGAATCGTAGCCGATCTGCGTTGGCAGATCGAAGGCTACCGAGAGTCCGGTCTGTCCCGCGTCCAGCAGGTACCGAAAACGCTCGTTGGTCTCGGTTGCACTGCCGAACCCGGCATACTGCCGCATCGTCCAGTGCCGCCCGCGGTACATGGTAGGTTGAACGCCCCGGGTGAAGGGGTACTCACCGGGAAAGCCAAGTTTTTCCATATAGTCCCTGGCGGTAGCGTCTCCGGCTGCAGTTGCGCCTTCACCTGTGTCCAGGTTATCCGGTCCGAAGACCCGTTCCAGGGGAATCCCCGAGGATGTCTGCAGGTCTCCGCCACTTCGCTCCTGCTGTTTGGCCAGAACCGGCTGTACCACCTCGCGGTCCCATCGTTCTCGTTCGTCCTGTATCGACATACCAATGTTGTAACGCGGAACCGGCGAGGACGCAAGGACGAATACCGCAGATGTTTCAGTTGTTACCGGAACAGGAGCATAAAGAGGGCGAACGCGGCAACTGAAGCGACGATCAGAGCCAGGATCACCGGGGCCAGAATCTGGAACGCTGCCAGAAGCCACGCGGCGATGTCAATGATCGTCTCCCGAAACCTCACCGCGGCGGGTGTATCAGGTGACACGCAACCTGGTGACCACTGGGGGTACTCTTCAGTTCCGGAACCACGCTGCGGCACACATCCATCACCTTGGGGCAGCGGGTGTGGAAGGGGCACCCTGCCGGCGGGTTGGCCGGGCTGGGAACGTCGCCCTTGAGGATGATCCGCTTCTTCTTCACCGCCGGGTCGCTCACGGGGATCGCCGAGAGCAGCGCCTGGCTGTAAGGGTGCAGTGGCTCCCGGTAGAACTCCCGTTTGTCCGCAACCTCCACCAGCTTGCCCAGGTACATCACCCCCACCCGGTCAGCCATGTGGCGCACGACCCCCAGGTCGTGGCTGATGAACAGATAAGTGAGGTTGAAGCTGTCCTGCAGGTCCTCCAGCAGGTTGATGATCTGACTCTGAATACTCACGTCCAGCGCGGAGATCGGCTCATCGGCGACGATAAACCGCGGGTCCAGTGCCAGCGCCCGGGCGATCACCACCCGCTGCCGCTGTCCACCGGAGAACTCGTGGGGGTAGCGGTCAAAGTGGTATGGCTCGAGGCCGCAGCGGACCAGCACCTCCTCCACCCGTTCCCGAGCCCCTGTGCCCGTTGCGATTCCGTGAACCCGCAGAATCTCACCGATGGCGGCCCCGACGGTCATCCGCGGGTTCAGCGCGCTGTAGGGGTCCTGAAAGACGATCTGCATCTCCTTGCGGAGCTTCCGCATCCTCTCTCCCGCGGCGCCCAGGACGTCCTCGCCGTTGTACAGGACCTGCCCCCCGGTCGCTCCGGTGAGGCGCAGGATCGTCCGGCCGGTGGTGCTCTTGCCGCAGCCGCTCTCACCCACCAGGGCAAAGGTCTCCCCGGGCATGATATCGAAGGTGAGTCCATCCACCGCCTTGACGTGGTTGGTCACCCGGCTGAGGACTCCGGTACGAACGGGGAAATGCTTTTTCAGGTCCCGTACCTGCAGTACCGGATCGCTCATCGGGACACCTCCAGGGTATTTTTACTGTGCAGCCAGCAGCGGACCTCATGACCTGCTTTCATCACCGTTTGCTCGGGCATGGTGGTCCGGCAGATGTCCATGGCGTGATCGCAGCGTGGGTGAAAGGGGCAGCCCCGGGGCATCTGCAGGGGGTTGGGGACGCTTCCGGGGATGAACGGCAGTCGCCGCCCCGGGGTCTCCTCGTTGTCTTCACCGTCGGCGGTGGGGCGGGAGCCGATGAGCCCCCGGGTGTAGGGGTGCTGCGGCTCGTGAAAGAGGGTCACCACGTCGGCCTGCTCCACTACCTTGCCGGAATACATCACCACCACCCGGTCGGCCATCTCGGCGATGACGCTCAGGTCGTGGGTGATGAAGAGGATCGCCATCCCGATGCGCTCCCGCAACTCCTGCATCAGCTCCAGGATCTGCGCCTGAATGGTCACATCCAGGGCGGTGGTGGGTTCGTCGGCGATAAGCAGCTTGGGGTTGCAGCTCAGGGCCATCGCGATCATCGCCCGCTGGCGCATTCCGCCGGAGAAGCGGTGGGGATACTCGTCTATCACCTCCTCCGCCCGGGGGATACCCACCAGCTTCAGCATCTCTATCGCCTTGCTCCGGGCCGCCCGGCCGCTGAGATTCTCGTGGAGTTGCAGCGTCTCCATCAGCTGATTACCGATGGTGTACACCGGGTTGAGGCTGGTCATCGGCTCCTGGAAGATCATGGCGATCTCGTTGCCGCGGATGCGGCGGATCTCTTCCGGAGGGAGGGCAAGCAGGTCCCGCCCGTCAAAGAGGATCTGGCCACCCTCGATCTTTGCCGGGGGGGTGGGCAGCAGCTGCAGAATGCTCAGCGAGGCGGCGGTCTTGCCGCAGCCGCTCTCTCCTACCAGCCCCACCACCTCACCGGCGCGGATGTCGAAGGAGACGTTATCAACCGCCCGGACCTTCCCGTTTTCGGTGTTGAAGCTGGTCTGCAGGTTTTGGATCTGAAGCAGGTTCTCCATAGTCTTTTCCATTGTTCTCAGCGCCTCACCGCGTCTTGGGGTCCAGGGCGTCCCGAAGGCCGTCACCAACCAGGTTGAAACCCAGAACCATGAAGAGGATCGCCAGCCCCGGAAAGGTGGTCAGATGGTGGGCGGTACGGATGTACCCCCGACCGTTGCTCAGAATCGCACCCCACTCCGGGGTGGGGGCCTGAGCGCCCAGCCCCAGAAATCCCAGACCGGCCGCCCAGAGAATGGAGGTGGCGATCTGAAAGGTGCTCTGGACGATGATGGGAGCGAGGCAGTTGGGAAGGATGTGTCCAAAGATGATTCTGAAGTCGCCCAACCCCGCGGCGCGGGCGGCGGCGACGTAGCTCTGTTCCTTGATCGTCAGGACCGACCCGCGGACAAGCCGGGCGTAAATCGGAACGCTGGCGATCCCGGTGGCGATCATCACGTTTTGCACCCCCACACCGAGGACCGTCACCACCACGATCGCCAGGAGAATGCCCGGGAACGCGATCATGATATCGATGAAGCGCTGGGTGACGATATCCAGCTTGCCCCCGTAGTACCCGCTGATCGCCCCGACAGGCACCCCCACCAGGACACCTATGAGAACGGAGATGATCCCGATATTCAGGGAGATGCGGCCACCGTAGAGCATGCGGCTGAAAAGATCCCGGCCAAGCTCGTCCGTGCCCAGGAGGTGCTCCGCTGAAGGCGT
>SKHA01000246.1 GCA_007117185.1 Spirochaeta sp.
CAGTGATGGTGAAGGTCAAATCGTCGGAATAGAAGTCGTTGCCCAGATGCGCTTCCGCAGCGCTGTACGAGATGGCCAGGGTACGGTCACGTCCGTTCAGTCCGGTCTTGGCGTTGGAGTTTGTAACTTCGGCACCACCGGCGTTGAAGTTGACGGGAACACCATCGTAGCTCACGCTGTAGGTCAACTCTTCGCTGCCATCCTGGCCCAGGAAGAACGGCTGATCCACGCTGCCAGCGCTCGCATTGGCAGAGGTCAGCGATACGGTGTATCCCTCCCGCACGTTGGAGGTCTCGGTGACCGCCACTACGTCCAGGTCCACTACATCAATGGTCAGGTCCAGGGCGTCAAAGTTGTTCAGTCCACTGACGGCTATGGACACGTTCTTCTCTACCCGACCGGAAAGGCGGATTGACGCCGAGTCCTGGGTGGTCTGTGCGCTCAGCGCGGCGGTCAGTGAAATCAGGGCGATTGCCAGGGTTATCTTCTTCATTTTCATGCTCCTTGCGTTGTTTCGGTACCGAGGCACCGTATGTACGCTATTAAGCAACTATCGTGCCAAGATTTATGAAGAAACGTTACTCGTTATCAGGAAGAGAGTTACTGGTCTTCTCGATTCGGCGGGAGGGTGAAGGAGGGTATCAGGACTCGCCCCCGCGGGCGAATTCCCGCAACCGGCTCGCCCGACAGGGCGAACAACCGATCAGAAGGGGTTGTGCAGGTGCAGGCGTTCCAGCCGCGAGCGCAGGCGCCGCTCGGTGATGCCAAGGAGCGCTGCCGCCCGGGACTGGTTACCTCTGGTCTCCTCCAGAGCCTGCAGGATCAGCTGACGCTCCAGCCGTTCCAGCTGCTCGTCCAGGGTGTTCTGCGCTGTTTCGGGGGTTCCTGCGGCCACCACAAACCGGGGCAGGTCCTCCTCGGTGATGATGGAGCGTTTGGCCAGGATCACCGCCCGTTCGACGATATTCTCAAGCTCCCGGACGTTTCCCGGGAAGCGGTATCCCGCCAGGAGATTCAGCGCCCGCTGGGAGATCCCCTCCAGGGGTCGGTTGTTCCGGGCTCCCAGGTCGCGGATCATGTGCTCCACCAGATGGGGGATATCCTGGCGTCGCTCCCGCAGCGGTGGCAGCTGCACCGTAACTACGTTAACCCGATAGAAAAGGTCCTCCCGGAACGTCCCGTCCTGGACCATCGTCTCCAGATCACGGTTGGTAGCGGCAACGATGCGCACGTCCACCGGTCGAGGCGACGAATCCCCTACCCGCTGGATCTCCTTGAACTGCAGGGCCCGCAAGAGCTTTACCTGTATCGAGAGGGGGATCTCCCCGATCTCGTCAATGAAGAGGGTGCCCCCGTTGGCCTGCTCAAAAAACCCGACGCGGTCTTCCTGGGCGCCGGTGAACGCCCCCTTCCGATGACCGAAGAGTTCGCTCTCCACCAGCGATTCCGCCAGCGCTGCCATGTGTACCGTGGCGAAGACGTGGTCACGCCGGGGGCTCTGGTTGTGAATGAATCGAGCCAGGAGCTCCTTCCCGGTACCGCTCTCACCCTGGACCAGCATGGCCGCGTTGGATGTGGCTCCCCGGGCAGCGAGGCGCAGGGCTGCTTTCATCGTCTCTGCCACCGTTCTGGTTATGTCGGCACCAGTGCTACCGGACGCTCCGGTAGCGGCACCCTCGTCATCAGCGATATCGGCGAAGTCCAACTCTGCTGAACGCCAGGCCAGGGTGGCCGCGATAATCTGCTGAATCTCCAGGAGCTTCAGCGGTTTCACCAGGTAATCCCGGGCACCGCGCTTCAGCAGCTCCACCGCCCCGGAGACGGACTCGTGAGCGGTAATGATGATCACCGGCACCAGGGGGTTCCGCAAGCGCATCGCCTGCAGAACGTCCCGACCCTCACCGTCCGGCAGAACGTTGTCGCAGATCACCATATCCGGCAGGCGGGCTTCCATACTGCTCAGCGCCGCCTGTACCGACTCGGCCTTCAGGACCTCTATGGGGGGATACTCAAGCTTTGTCGCCGCCGCGTTGATGATCGCCAGTTGCACCGGGTCGTCGTCAACTGCAAGGAGCACTACGGGTTGCATATCCTTTATTATCGTTGGAAGACCACTGCAGGTGCAATGCGGCGGGGGTGCGATGTGGTGAACCTGCAAACCTTCCCGCAGTGTCCGCTTTGCGGTACTCTCTGGTCGTTATGAAGACGAAGAAGGACGAGCTCCCCCGGGGGTTTTACCGCATTACCGTGTTGATCGGACTGGGCTTCTTCACCATGGGGCTCATGGACCCCCTTTACGACACGTACGTGCCGATCTTCCTGGAGGACTTTCTCTCCTCCCGCTTCCTCATCGGACTGATCATGACCCTGGACAATCTGCTGGCGCTCTTTCTCATCCCCATCGTCTCAAACCTCTCGGACAACACCCACACCCGAATCGGGCGGCGGATGCCCTGGATCCTGGTTACCGTTCCGTTGTCGGGGATATTCTTTGCCATCCTGCCTTACGGCGCCCTCCCCTCGGGGAGTCTGGTGCTGCTGGTGCTTCTTATCTTCCTCCTGAACATGGCCAAACAGGCGGCCCGGGGGCCGGTAGTGGCGCTGATGCCGGACACCATACCCGGCGAGTTTCGCAGCGAGGCCAACGGGGTGATCAACACGATGGGGGCGATCGCGGCGATCGTCGGGACGATCATTCTGGCGCCGCTGATGGACCTGGATGTGGTGCTGCCGCTGATCGGGTCGGTTCGCCGCAGATTGCCCTTCATCATCGCTGGAGCCCTGGTCATTCTGGCGACGGTGCTGCTCTTCCTCTTTGTCCGGGAGGGCGATCGCGCCCGGGAGAAGCGTGAGACGACGAAACTCCTGACCTCGCTGCGCCTGGTCTTCGGCGGTGAAGATCGCAGCGCGATGCTGATTCTCCTGTCGCTGTTCTTCTGGTTTCTGGGGTATCAGGGGGTGCTGCCCTTCATGGGGATCTACAGCCGTCAGGTGCTGGGGGTCAGCGAGGGGCTGGCAGGGATCTCCCCGGGGGCAGTGGCAATCGGGTACATGCTGCTGGCGATCCCCTCGGGGATCATCGCTCACCGCTTTGGCCGCCGCCGGGTGATCCGCTTCAGCCTTGGGGGGATCATGGTGGCGCTGGTTCTGATGTTTGTCCACGAACCAATCACTCGCGCAGCCGGGGTGGGACCCACCACCGCGTGGATCATCTTTCTGGCGCTGCTCTTTGTCTTCGGGATGTTCTGGGGGTCGGTGATAACCAACTCCTTCCCCATGCTGTGGCAGATGGCCACCTTCAGCAACATGGGGATCTACACCGGGTTGTACTATTTCTTCAGCCAGGGGGCGGCGATCACCTCGCCGCCAATCAGCGGGGCGGTGATAGACCTCTTCACCCTCGGGTTCGGCCCGACCGCGGGGTTGCGCATGATCTTTCTCTATTCGGCGATCATGATGGCAGTGGCGTTTACGGTGATGCGCCGCGTACACGGGGGCGAGGCAACCGCTTGATGATATCTGGCTCCGTGGCCGGTCCTGTGCTTCTGCTGGTGCTGGTTGTGTTGGTCCTGTATGGTTTTCTCATCGCCCCAGCCTCCCGCTCCCGCTCCAGCGGCGCAGGGAAGGGGCTGCTGCCCCCGGGGCCCTACGCCCACCGCGGCCTTCACCGCCGGGACGGAACAGCAGTAGAGAACAGCATGGCCGCGTTTCGGGCTGCCCGGGACGGGGGCTACGGGATGGAGCTGGACGTCAACCTCACCCTGGACGGTGAGGTGGTTGTCTTTCACGACGGCGACCTGCAGCGTGGGTGCGGCGTGGACCGGAAGCTGAACGAGATGACCTGGCAGGAGATCCGAGACCTGCCTCTCTTCGGATCGGACCAGACCATTCCCCTCTTCTCGGACGTTCTTGCCGAGATAAGCGGGGCGGTGCCCCTGGTGGTTGAACTGAAGAACACCCCCCGCCGGGAGGAGTTGTGCCGGGCGGTGGCGGCGCAGCTGGACCGTTACCCGGGAGCGTTCTGCATCGAGTCGTTCCACCCCGGGATCGTCCGCTGGTTTCGGCGACATCGTCCCGATGTGATTCGGGGGCAGCTGTCCGGGGGAGCGGCCCTCTTTACGGATCAGACACCGCTGCAGCGGCTGCTGCTGTCGGGGCTGCTGACCAATGTAGCCACCCGGCCCCACTTCGTCGCCTACCGACACCAGGACAGTCGCACCCGGTGGGGCGGGCTTCTACGGTTGCGGCTCTTTCGACTGCTGGGGGGCACCCTGGTTGGCTGGACGGTGGGGGACACGGACGATCGCTCCTGGTGCCAACGCTTCTTCGACGCGATCATCTTCGAGTACTTTCTGCCGTGAGAACGGGTACGTTCCTCCTGGCGTGCATTCTGGTGGCGTGGATTCTTGCAGCGGGGGCTCTCTTCGCCGAACCGCGGCAGTACCACTTCCCCGTTGAATATGACCCGGCGCTGCTGACCTGGGAGGAGCCTCACTGGGACGGGTCCACCGCGGTGGATATCGGCCTTCTGCCGGAGTTCCCCCCGGGAAGCCCCCAACGCCGAGCGTTTTACGGCGCCCAGGTGGTGGCGGGTGTCTCCGGGGAGGCCTCCCGTCTGGATAACCCCCGGGGGGGCACGGCGGTCTTGCTGCACGGGGACGACAACCGCACCTACTACTACGCCCACCTCTCCCGCAGCTCTATTGACCAGCCCCGGCGGGTAAGCGCCGGTGAGCCCCTGGGGCAGATCGGACGCACCGGAACCTGGACGCAGTACCTGGAGCCACACCTGCACCTCTCCATAGCCGAGGGGCACCAGCGGGGATTCTTCTGGACCGCAGACGTTCCAGCCTCGCCGTGGCTCCAGTCCACCTTCGGGCTGGCTCCGGGGCAGCGCTTCGACGCCTCAGTGAAGGAGAGCTACCAGCCGGAACTCCCTCGGGGGTTGCCGCTGTTCGGCAGGGTGCAGGTCACCAGGACCTTTGCCCAGTGGCGTCGTGAAAACCCGCACCTTGCCGGCCTGACCGTTGCCGCCACCCGGGCCGGGCGGGTGTGGCCGCTGCGTTCGCCGGTGACAGGGGTGGTCCGGGTGCACGTTGACACCCCTCTGGGGCTGCGCCTGCAAATCACCAACGAGTGGGCGGGCTATACTGTGGTAGTCTCCGGGCCGATTCTCCCGACCGCCAGGGCAGGGTCGGTTGTGAGGCAGGGCGGGGTGATCGGCTACGCCGAGGGCCCCCTGCACTACATGGTCTTTGCTCCTGGCGGAGCGCCGGTAGATCCGCTCACCGTCCCGGAGCACCTCGACAGCGACGATTGACACCCCCGACCAGCCAGTTGACCCACAGCCGTTCTTTTCGCTCTACTTTCGCCCATGACCGTTCACCTCATCGTCAACCCCAACGCCGGGAAGCAGCGCGGCCTGGCTATAGCCGGCCACGCTGCAGCAGCCCTTGCCGCCGCTGGAATGTCCGTGGTCACCCGGGTCTCCGCGATACCGGGGCAGGCGATTGATCTCGCTGCCGACGCCGCCCACGCCGCAGGAGCGGCGAGGACCGCCGGGCAGAACGATGCGGTGGTTGCCGTGGGCGGTGACGGCACCCTCTTCGAGGTGGTCAACGGGGTACGGAAGCACTGTCCCGAGGGCCCGCTGCCCTTCCCGTTGGGTCAGATCCCGGTGGGCACCGGAAACTCCTTCATCCGCGATCTGGGAATCGCCGGCGCCGAGGAAGCAATCGCGGCGATCGCCGGCGGGGTCACCCGACCGGTTGACCTGGGGACACTGCGCTGCGCCGCCGGGGAGTTCTCCTTCATCAACCTGCTGGGGGCGGGGTTTGTCTCCGCGGTGGCCCACGGGGCGGCGCGATACAAGCGCTGGGGCGCCCTGAGCTACATCATCGCCGTGCTCCAGGAGACGGCGCGCCTCTCGCCGGGGCAGTTCACCCTCACCGTGGACGGCCAGCAGATCGCGATGGAGGGGGTCTTCGTAGAGATCTGCAACTCCCGCTGCACCGGCGGGGCGATGCAGATGGCCCCGGACGCCCTGATCGACGACGGTCTTCTGGACGTGGTGTACATGGAACGGACCACCCGGCGGAAGCTGCTCACCCTCTTTCCAAGGATCTTCTCGGGCACTCACGTGAAGGACCCGGTGATCCACGTGGTCCGGGGCAGAGAGATCACCCTGGAGACGGCAACGCCCTGGCTGCTCACCCCGGACGGCGAGACCTTCGGGACCACGCCGATAGCCGTCGGGATCCGGCCCGGGGCGGTGCGGATGTTCTGTCCATGAAGGGAGCCCTGAGCGCTGTCACCACCGGCGGGGGGTACGCCGCGGCGGTGGTGACGGTGCCTCTGGCGCTGGGGGTGATCGCCCTGCGCCGCATCTTTGGGTTCTCCCGCCGCTTCGACCCGCTGCTGCGCTTCGTGGCGGCGGCGATCCCCGGCACGTTCGGCATCCAGGTGCGCTGCACCGGCCTGCCACACCTGCTCACTCTGCTCACCCTGCAGGAAGGACCGGTGATCGTGATGGCCAACCACGTCAACATCTTCGACGGCTTCGTACTGCGGGGTCACCTTCCGGCATCCCTCGCCTTTCGGGCGCTGGAATTGACAGGGCATTTTTCCTGGCCGGTATACGGGACGGCGACGCGACTCTACGGCAACATCGCGATCCCCCACAACAGTCCCCGGGCGGCGTTGCGCAGTCTGGCCAGAGCCCAAAGAACTCTGGCATCGGGTACGTCCCTGCTGATCCTCCCGGAGGGACACCGCACCCGCACCGGCGGGGTGGGGCCGCTGATGACCGGACCCTTCCGCCTGGCCGCTGCGGCGGGGGTGGCCATCGTTCCGGTGGCGCTGGTGGGCGCCTGGGAGCGGAAGCGGGTGGGGTCGCCGCGGGTAAGGCCCGGCACGATAACGGTGCGCGTCGGTACACCGATCTCAGCGCAGACGATCGCTGCCCTGACGCCGCGGCAGCTCCGGGACCTGACACATCAACGGATCAGTGCGTTGACGCGTTCTGCATAGTTTTTGGACGGTTCTGCCAACGTCCGGGGCCGCCGGCCCGGCTATACTCAGCCCATGAAACGCTACATGATAATCGGCTGCGGAGCCCGCTCGTATATGTACCTCAAGGCGATCACCACCACCTTTTCCCGGCAGGCGGAACTGGTGGCGCTGTGTGACCTGAACCCCCACCGGCTCTCCCTGGCGCAGGAGGCTGTCCGCAGAGCCACCGGCGTCGGCGCCGACGAGGCGATCCCCGGAGGGGGACCGGCAGATTTTGAGGATCTGATCCGCAAGTGCAGCGTCGACACGGTAATCGTCACCACCATGGACCGCACCCACGACGAGTATATCGTCCGGGCGATGGAAGCAGGGTGCGACGTGATTGTGGAGAAGCCCCTCACCGTGGACGCCCGCCGCCTGGCCAGGATCGAGGAGGTGCGGCAGCGCACCGGCCGCAGCATTCGGGTCACCTTCAACTACCGCTACGCCCCGCGGAACAGCGTGATCCGGGAGCTGCTGCAGGTCCGCCGCGCCATCGGAGCGATCAAGTCGGTCCACTTCGAATGGCTCCTGGACACCGTTCACGGCGCGGACTACTTCCGCCGCTGGCACCGGGACAAGAAGAACTCCGGAGGGCTGCTGGTACACAAGGCCACCCACCATTTCGACCTGATGAACTGGTGGCTGGCGGACCAGCCCGAGACGGTCTACGCCTCTGGGGCGCTGGTCTATTACGGCCGCGAAAACGCTGAAGCCCGGGGGATCACCCGCTTCCCCGACCGCGGTACCGGCGCGGACCCTGCGGACCACTACACCCTGGATCTTTCCCGGGACAACGAACTGAAACAGATGTATCTCGAGGCGGAGAAGTACGACGGCTATCGCCGGGACGAGCACGTCTTCGGCCACTACATCTCCATCGAGGATGACCTGTCGGTGCTGGTTCGCTATCGCGGTGGCACCCGCATGACCTACCACCTCACCGCATACTCTCCCTGGGAGGGGTTCCGGATCGCCTTCAACGGCGACGCCGGCCGGCTGGAGTACACCGTTGTAGAGAAGACCACCGTTTCCGGCAGCGACGACGACCGGGGACGAAGCGACGCCGCCGCCGATGAGGGCCCCCTGGAGGAGGTAACCATCCGCCTGCTGCCCCTGTCCGGTAAGGTGGAAGAGATCACCCCGCCGGGAACCAATGAGATCGGCCATGGCGGGGGTGACCGGCGGATGCTGCAGGACATCTTCGACCCGAACCGGGAGGAAGACCCCCTGGGGCGCGCCGCCGACCACACCGCCGGGATCTACTCCATCGCGGTGGGAATAGCCGGAAACATGAGCCTGGCCAGGGAAGTGCCGGTGGCGATCAGCGAGGTGGTGGGGCGGTGATGGTGCGCGCCGCCCGCTGCGCCGCCAGACAGAGCTCCGCCGCCTTGAAGGTGTGCTCCCGGGGCATCGCCCGGTCGGTGCCGTCCAGGCAGTCCCGGATCAGCTCACCGAAGTAGGGAAACCCCACGGTGCCGCTCACCGGCAGGTGAAACTCACCCTCGCCGTTCACCAGGTACACCTGGTCTCCCACCTCGTCCCGGGCCACGTCGATGTACTTGCGCAGCTCGATATACCCCTCCGTTCCCAGAACGAAGGTGCGACCGTCCCCCCAGGTGCGTAGACCGTCCGGGGTGAACCAGTCCACCCGGAAGTAGTTGGTGGCGCCGTTGTCCGCCACCAGGTTGGCCTCGCCGAAATCCTCCAGCTCCGGGTACTGGGGATGGGCGTAGTTGGCCACCGCGGCGTACTGCACCGTAGCGTCGGCGGCCCCGGTGTAGTACAGGAACTGCTCGATCTGGTGGCTGCCGATATCGATGAGGATTCCACCGTAGCGCTGTCGCTGGAAGAACCACTGCGGCCGACCCGAGGCGCCCAGGCGGTGGGGACCCATCCCGATCACCTGCAGGACCCGCCCGATCGCCCCGTCGTGGATGAGAAGGCCCGCGTGTACCGCCGCCTCGTTCTGCACCCGCTCGCTGTAGCAGACCGCCCACTTCAGACCGGTCCGGGCGGTAATCTCCCGGGCGTCAGCGAGCTGCTGCTCCGTAGTGAAGGGAGCCTTGTCTGAGAAGTAGTGTTTCCCCGCCTGCAGCACCTGCATCCCCATGGGCCCGCGGTCCGCAGGAACGGCGGCGCCGGCCACCATCGACACGGTGGGGTCCTGGAGGATCTGTTCGAACGAGGCTGCCACGGGAACCTGGGGATACTGTTTGCGAAACGCGGCGACCTTGTCCGGGTCAGGGTCCCAGACCCACGCCTGCTCACCGCCCGCATCCACCAGCCCGGAGGTCATGCCGTATATGTGCCCGTGGTCCAGCCCCGCCGCGGCGAAGCGAAACTCGCCGGGGTCGCACACCGGCGCGGGTTTTCCCTGGGGAGCGTAGTTCATTCCATCTGCGTGTGCCATTCTCTACTCCTTGTTGGTGTGTTCTTCAGAACGAGCTGCTGAAATCGTCGGCCGGTCCGGCGGCCGTCCCCCCCGCGGGGTCGGCCCCCCCAGGGGCGGCCTTGCGGAACGTCGACCCGGCGATCAGCTGCTGCAGGTGCTTCTCGTAGCGATCCTCGTCCAGGGGCAACGTCACCGACGCACCGTCAAAAGAGGATTGCATGATTCCGTTGGCCAGGGTCACCGAGTGAATACCCTCTGCAGCCGGTGCCAAAAGGGGCTCCTCGCCGCGGATCGCAGCGACAAAGTTCTCCAGGATCTCCCGGTGGCCGCCGCTGCCGTCCCAGGTGAACGCCACCTCCTCCTGCTGGTGGTCCACAACGGTAAACGCCTTGTGGGAGGTGCGGATCTCCTCCAGCATTGACCGGCTGTTGCGCCAGAACGTGAGCTTCCCATCTTCAAAGACCAGCTTGCCCATCTCCCCCACAATCTCCAGCCGGTTGGTGCCGGGGGATTCTCCGGTGGAAGTGATGAAGTGGCCCACCATCCCGTTCTCGTGCTCGAAGTAGGCGGTCACCTCATCCTCAACTTCGATGGTGTGATAGCGGGCGATCCCGGCGAACCCGCGGATCCGCGCCGGCATTCCGAAGAACCACTGGTACAGGTCCAGGTTGTGGGGACACTGATTCAGCAGCACTCCCCCACCCTCGCCGGCCCAGGTGGCACGCCACCCTCCGGTGTCGTAGTAGCGTTGCGTTCGGAACCAGTCGGTGATGATCCACGTTGCCCGCACCAGCGTACCCAGGGCGCCGTCCTGGATCATCCGCCTGATCTTCTGCCAGTGCCCCCAACTGCGCTGGTTGAACATCGCCGCCGCGACGATCCGGGGGTCGGCGCTCTGCGCGGCGTGGATTCCCGCCACCAGCTGCCGGGCCGCCTTTCCGTGAACGGCGATGGGCTTTTCAACAAGGATGTGCTTACCCCGGGAGAGCGCCTCCAGCCCCAGGGGCACGTGGTCGTAGTGGGGGGTGGCGATCACCACCGCGTCAGGTCCCGAGCCAGGCAGGTTCCACAGCTCTTCCACGGAGGTGAGGGCCGTCCCGCTGCCCACCTCCCGGGAAACTGTCTCGGCGCGCCCCGGGGCGGCGTCGCACAGGGCAACCAGCTCCACTCCCGGCAACGACGCCAGGGTGCGGGCGTGCTGGGTACCCATGTTTCCCAGGCCGATGACGGCCACGGTGATTGGTGTAGTACTCATGAAATCAACCTTTCAGTCCGGAGGTGCTGATGCCCTCGACGATATACCGCTGGAAGGTGGCGAAGACCGCCAGGACCGGCACCAGCGAGAGAAAAGACATCGCGAAGATCGCCCCCCAGTCGGTGGTGCCCGAGGGATCAGCGAACGCCCGCAACGCCACCGAGATGGTATACAACCGGGGGTTGTTCAGGTAGATCAGGGGGGTGAGAAAATCCGCCCAGGTCCAGTAGAACGAGAAGATCGCCGAGGTCATCAGCGCTGGCACCACCAGCGGCATGATCACCTTGCCGAAGATACCGAACCTGCCCATCCCGTCGATGGACGCCGCTTCATCCAGCTCTACCGGGATGCCCCGGATAAACTGGACGATCATGAAGATGAAGAACGCCTGCCCCGCCTGGCCCAGGAATCGCGGCAACAGCAGGGGAACGAAACTGTTGATCCACCCCAGCTGTGAAAAGAGGATGTACTGCGGGATGATCTGAATCTGCACCGGCATCATCAAGGTGGCCAGCATGCAGGCGAACCAGAAGTTTCGCCCGGGAAACCGCAACCGGGCAAACCCGAACGCCACCACCGCCGAGGAGAGGACCGAACCGAGGGACCCCAGACCGGCGTAGATGATGGAGTTGCGGTAAAACGTGGTGAAGGTAACCCCCCCGAACCCCC
>SKHA01000238.1 GCA_007117185.1 Spirochaeta sp.
AGCTGCCAGTCCAGACGAGCCCCTGATTCAAAGACGCCGTCAGGCTGGTAATACCACTGCGTAGCGTCACCGGCGTAGTCCTCAAACCCGGCTATAGCGGCCACTCCCAGACGGGTAAAGGGTTCGCTTCTGCGGATCAGTCCCATCCGGAACTCCTGCTGTACCCGATAGCGAATCCCCTCGTTGGCACCGTCCCGCAGGATCACGTCCGCCGATCCACCGGTGCGCTGGGAATAGCGCTGCCACAGCGGGTCGGTGCGGCTCTGCAGGTTCCAGGAGAGGTCGCCGCTGATACTGTGGGCGCGGTACACCGGTCGCTCCAACCGCGCGGTATTCACCGGCACGTCGCTGACGGGGGTGTACGCACCGAACTTCCACACTCCTGAGGTGAACACCTCGCCCCGGGACAGTGACCAGCGAATGCCCGGCTCCGGCTCCAGCCAGTAGCTGCCGAAGTAGTCCGCCCCGTCGTAGACGGAGGTGATCAGCTCTTCCTGCAACGTGGCGTAGTACAGGTTGTGAGCCAGCAGTCGGACACCGATGAATGGCTCCAGTCGAACCTGTTCCTGCCAGAGGAAGAGCTGCACACCTGCATTCAGAAGGTAGTCCTGATACGCCAGGCGCCGGACCACCCCCACCTGCAACTGTTCGCCATCGTCGTCGAGCTGGTCATCGTAGGCAGCAGGAACTCTGGCCCGTACGGTGGACATCTCAAGATCGGCAACAACGCTGAAGCGGGAGTTGATCCGCCACTGATACCCCAGGACAGTCCGCGAATCAACGCGCTGACGCTCAGTGGACAGACGAATCCCCGTTGTCAACTGATCTGCGTACTGCCGGGCGATATCGTTGTACAGCACCACGGTGTTGCGGAAGGTAGCGTCTTGCCGGTAGATCTCTTCGAGCAGATTCTGCGCCTGCCGCCAGCGTCCCTGCCTCCGGTACGCCTGCGCCAGGGTGTAGAGAGCGGGCAAATTGGTTGGATCAACCATCTGCACCAGCTCCAGCTGCACCACCGCCTCATCAACGCGATCCAGGTCGATCAAGAGCTGACTCAGTCGATCCCGCTCCGGAGCGGTTCTGTTCTGCAGATAAAAGAGGGCCAGTTCGGTGTTCACCCGGGTGGATCGCACCACCAGATCCTCAAGGGCTGCCAGCTCCCGAAGGGTTACCGCCAGCGTCGCGATCACCTCCAAAGCTTCAGCCCGCAGTGCTTCGGCGCTCTGCCGATCCACGGTAGCGACGGAAGCAGCGGCGGGAGCGGCAGGTGGAGGCGATGGATCCTCACTCTGGACCAGACGTTCCAGAGGTTCCCGCAGAAGCTCGGTGAACAGCAGCAGGCCAACTCCCCTCTGGTCCAGATCCTGGACAACCAGGTCTTCCAGGACGAACCACTGCTGCACCGCATCGGCAGCCGAAGCCTCGCGAATAGAGGCCTGAAGCAGGACCGCCAGATCCCGCCGTAGAATGTTCCTCATGTTCTGTTCATCAGAAGACGGCAGAGCGACGACCCTCGATCCCACCCCATCGGGCAGACCCAGGACGCTGTTCAACAGACGGCGCAACCGCTGGTTACCAACCAGATCCTCCGCTGCCGCCACCTCTGCGGTAAGGATCTCCGTTGGTGGTGACCACCCGAGTTGCTCCCTGATCCCGGCGAGTTCCTCAAGACGTTCCTGAAGACTCTCCTCTATCTCAGAAGCCCTGTCCCCTGTGGTCCCCGCCGCCACCGCGTCCTCCTGCAGCGCAAGGGCCTGACGCACAGCCCCGATCTGACCCTGCAGCGCTCCGGCATGGGCAGCTACCGTCTGTCGGACCGGTGCGGTATCGGCTCCCTCTTGCCCTTCCAGGGTCTGTAGTTGCTGCAGTGCAGCCGCCAGGGCGGCCTGGGTGGTGGATATCCGCTGCAGCAGATCCCGCAACAGTAGTCGGGTGATCCCCGTCTGGACGCCCAGCCAGATATCGTCTTCCCGGTTTTGCCATGCTTCCTGGACCGCCTGCTGGGTAAGGGCCGCGAGGAAGTTCCGATAGACCCGCATCCCCTCAT
Source organism: Spirochaeta sp. (assembly GCA_007117185.1). GTDB lineage: Bacteria > Spirochaetota > Spirochaetia > DSM-27196 > Alkalispirochaetaceae > Alkalispirochaeta. Next base: position 2,048 of record SKHA01000238.1, read on the forward strand.
CCCGTCGACCGATCCACAACCACGTCTGGGCCAGTTCAAAACGGCGATTCAGGTCACGGGGAAACTCCAGCACAGCAGCCTCGAATCCCGCGATCACCGCATCCCGGAGATCATAACGCTGCACAACCTCGGCCAGTGCGGCGGTGACCTCGGGGTTCAGTCGCTCCAACTCCGCCCGCAGCTCCATCGCATCGTCTGCCCGCCCCTGGGCGAACACCGCGTCCAGCAGACGCACCGCGATGCGCGAGGACCCGGGGAATCGCCCCAGAGCGCCGCGATACAGCTCTTCCTCCCGCCGGGGATCGGCGTTGCGGCGATACTCCGTACCAACCGCAAGGACAGCCTCTTCCGTGGCGGCGGTACGCTCTGCCCGCGAGAAGAGCTCCCGGGCACGATCCTCCCGGTTCCACCACAGATAGGTGTACGCCAGGTTTACCTGCAGCCGCGGGTCTTCCCGGTGATGCCCCAGTCCGGCAAGGTAGTACTGTTCCGAGGCAGCGAGGAACCCGCTCCAGGCGGCAATCTTACCCGCCTCCAGAAAGTTATCGATATTTTGCGGGGCCGCCGAAACCAGGGCCCAGTACGCCGCCAGTCCACCGTCGAAATCACCACGCCAGACGGTGTTGCGCGCCACAAGCTGCAGGATTGCCTCGTTGGACGAATCCAGCAACTGCGCCCGGGAGAGGTAACGCAAGGCGTTGATGTTGTCCCCCAGCAGGGTATACAGGTGGGCCAGTCGAAGGTACAGGTCCACGTCGGAGGGATCTTCCCGCAGCAGGATCAGCAGGTCCTCCACCGCTTCCGGCTCGGTCAGCTCCTCTGCCGGGGGCAACCAGGGAACCTCGGTTCCCTCGGGGACCAGTACAAACCGATCCAGATACAGAAAATAGCGGTTATCGTAGCGGCGGCGCTGGTCCACGGTGATCCGCAGCCGGTTCTGCCCCGCCTGAACCTGCACCGTCCCGGCATGAATCCAGCGATACGGCGTGGAATAGACCGGCCCTACCCGCACCGTCTCGCCGGAGACCACCTGAGGGTCCCCATCGTTGAGGGTGAGGTTGAACGGCGATCCGGAGGAGGGCAGAAAGGGATCCAGAGCGCCAGGGACCCCTCCGCCGTACCACAGCTGATACTCCCCTTCTTCCTCGGCGAGAAAAGCGAAGTCCGCGTAGTACGGAGAGTCACTGAGCAGGGACACCTGGTTGAGCTGGAGCACGAGGTTTCCCCCGGCACCGAACAGCTGTACCGGTTCCGGCGCAAAGTTGGTGGAGATTGCGTCTTCCCCTTCCAGAACGATCGGTACTGCCTGAACCGTTGCCACTGCCCCCCCCAACAGCACCAGCAGCACCAGCAGAACAGGATTTGCCGGTCGCGGCGATCCCTCAGGACGGTTCTTCTTTATGCCGATAACCGGAAGGGTGAGGGTGCGGTCAACTCCAGAACAGATCCAGTGGGCAGCTCTTGCCCTCTTTGGTGTAGTAGCCATCGATCTCATTGTATCTCATCCGGCGGGTTTTCTCGATATAGCGGCGATGCCGTACATTGCGCTCATCGCTGCGCTGGCAGCAACGGTGGGGGGTGCGGCGGCACTGGCGGCGTGGGTGGGGTCACTGCTGTGGATCTTTGTGGGTACGAAGCTGGTTACTACCCTCATACCTGGCGTTCCGGCGTTTTTCCTACCCCTCACTGAGGTGCCCGCCGGGGCGCGTTACGGCGCCATTGTGATGAGCATCGCCGCGGTAGCGGTGGTGACTCACACGGGCAAACTGCATGCAGGGTTCATCCGGGCCAGACAGCGAGAAGAGGAAGCAGCCTCAGAAGTTCATACCAGCCGCATCGAAGCGCAGGCACTGGAAGCGAGTCTGCGTACCACCATGAACCGCATGGCCACCGAACGCACAACCATGACGATCCTCGCGGAGCAGTTGAAGCGACTGCAATCATTCGACCAGAACGAGGTCTACCAGGCGACGCTCTCGTCGGTGCGGCTGCTCACCGGCGCCACCAGCTGCGTGATCTACCGCTTTCACGAGGAACACCTGAAACTGGAACGTACCGCCGTATGGCCCGCGCGTCACGCAGAACGATACGCGCTGTCGCTGCCGGTCGCCTCCTCCCTGGAGGGGCACGTGGTCCGGACCGGAGCACTCTTCTCCCTGCGTCAGCTGGTGGAGCATCCCCAGCTGCGCAGCCTGGACCAGAACAACACGGTGATCTGCGTCCCCGTGGTGGTACGCAATCGCACCTGGGGGGTCCTCACAATCGGGCGTATTCCCTTTCTCAAGTACACCGAGTACGCCGAGAAGGCTCTCCAGGTGACCGCCGCACTGGCCGCGCCAGCGCTGGAGAACGCCCTGCCGATGGTCTCGGTGGAGCGGGACGGCGTGCCGCTGAACGACTCTGCCGATTCTACCGATACCGCCTCGGTGCGACCCTTTGAGGAGCTCCGGAAGCACCTGGAGTCGACTCTGGTTCAGGCGGAGAGACTGGACTATCAGGTTTCGATGCTCCTGGTTGAGTTGTCTTCAGCGCTGGATTTTGACGGTCAACTGGCGCTCTCCTCGGTGGTGGGCAACGCCCTTGGGGGAGTCACTGGCAACAGCACCACGATCTTCCACTACCAGAGTCCCAATCAAATCGTCCTGGTTACCGTCAGTACCGGCGTGGAGGCAACGGGGTACCTCCTGTTGCGCATCACCGAGCTGGTTACCGGGCAGGCCTGGACGGTGGATGAAGAGACGGTACTCCCCGAGGCGGTGGTTGGTTTTGCCACCAGCACCACCTGCGGTTACGACGCCGACCAGTTCTTCCGGCGCTCTGAACAGATTCTGGCGCTGCAGCGGCAGGAGTTCGGCCCCCATGTATGAGCGACTGCAGGGTGACTACATCAGCGGCGGGTACTTTCGCTATTACCGTCAGGAGGGTGGACGCCCTTTCCCGCGGACGTTTGCCACGGCGCTGCGGGGTTTTCATAACGGACAGCTCTCCCTGGAACCGGCGCTCTACCGGGCCGGATCTGCCGACAGCATCTTTCAGCAGCCCCTGAACGTACACCTTGTGCTGGACCTCATGGCCAACGCTGAACGGGACCACACAGTCAACCAGGCCCTGGGAGCTGTTCTCTTCGACAATCTGGGTGACCCGGATCGGGAGATTGCCGACTTTGCCGCTCAGGCGCTGGCCCGACTGGAGGAACGTTACTACCAGTGGATTCAGGACGCGGAGGAGCACGCCGCAGAGGAAGCTGAGTTGTACATCGCCTTCGCGGAGCTTCAGCGCTTCAACCCGATGTTGCGCAGTTACTACCTCAGGAAGGTACTGGCGATGGATCCCGCAGTGGTGGAACCGGTACAGCGGGTGAGAGCGCTGGTGGCTCTGGGTGAGCTGGATGAAGCGGAGCAGGAGATTCTCCGGGACGGAATCGAAAACACCTCCGAGGGACTTTGGATGCTGGCGGATATCTCCTTCTCCCGGGGTGACCTCAAGCAGGTGGCTGAACTACTGCGCAAGGCTCTGAAGATTCAGCGGGAACGAGGAGAGAAGCCAACGCCGTCACAGGAGCAGGCTCTGGCACTCTGGGGTGTCTCGTGACCGCCCCCCCGATTCGGGTATGCCTCATTCTGGAGGGAACCTACCCCTACGTCGCCGGCGGGGTGTCCGGGTGGGCCCACGAACTGATCCAGGAACTCCCGGAGGTGGAGTTCGTCCTGCTGACACTCTCGCCCAAACCGGATCAGAAGCCGGTATATCAGGTCCCGGAAAACGTGGTGGCCATGGAAGATCACCTGCTCCAGCTGCAGGGGGACGAACTTGCCTCACGGCGCGGCGACAGTGCCGGAAATCGTCTGAGGGCGCTGCAGACGTTCATGCGTGGCTCTGTGCAGCCGGACGTACAGCAGCTTCTTGACGATCTGAATACAGCGGCGCAGCTGAACCCCTTCGCCTCGGGGGGGACCCGGCGGAGCCCCCGCAGCCACATGCGCCGCTTCTGGAAACTCATCATGGACCGCTACCGGATTCAGAACCCCTATTACGGGCTGGGGGAATACTTCTGGACGTGGTTCAACTCCCGGGCACTGCTGCTCTCGCTCCTGCGAATACCCATACCGGAGGCGGACATCTACCACACGCTCTGCACCGGCTACGCCGGGTTCGTCGGGGCGATCGCCCGGGCAACCACGGGGCGCCCGCTGATTCTGACCGAACACGGGATCTACCACCGGGAGCGCTCCATCGAGATTGACGCCAGTTCGGCGTTGCGGGGAAACCAGCGGGATCAGTGGAAAACCCTCTTCTTCGCCCTCAGCCGCCTCTCTTACCGGACAGCGGATCACGTGATCACCCTCTTCGAGGCGAACCGTCAGCTGGAACTGAACCTGGGAGCCCCCCCGGAAAACAGCCGGGTCATACCCAACGGGATCGACCTGCCCAGATATCGCGCGGTCAAACGTGAGCGAAAACCGGGGTTCCACGTCGGGCTGATCGGACGGATCGTACCGATCAAGGACGTGAAGACGTTCATTGTCGCCGCCCGGGGGGTGCGCCAGGAGATCCCGGAAGCGCAGTTCTACTGCATCGGCCCCCTGGAGGAATCCCCTGATTACGTCGAAGAGTGCAGGGATCTGGTAAAAGCACTTTCCATGGAAGACTGCTTCTCCTTTACCGGCCGCCAGGATGTCCGGGAGTATTACTCATTCCTGGATCTGGTGGTTCTCAGCAGCCTCAGTGAGGCCCAGCCGCTGGTGATTCTGGAAGCCCTGGCGGCGGGGGTACCCGTGGTGTCCACCCGGGTAGGGGATGTTCCGGGGCTGCTGGATCACCAGGATCGATTCATCGCCCTTCCCAAAGACGCGGAGGGGCTGATCAGACGCATCGTCGCGGTGCGGGAGAACCCAACCGAGGTGGATCTGTGGGTGCAGGGGCGCCAGCAGGTCCTGGACAGGGTATACGATCGCAAGATCATCTTCGGCACCTACGGCACCCTCTACCGGGAGGCGCAGTGGCAGGCATAGGGTTTGTTCTGGAACGGGTGATCGACCGCCAGGGGCTGCGGGGTGTTGCCGGGGCGGCGGCCGCGGGGGTGCTCATCGTTGCCGGTCCATGGCTGATCAGCACCGTGGCCCTGGTCACGGTGAGCCACCTGGCTGTCGGCGATGGCCAGCGCTTTTTTGCGGTGGTGGTCTATTGTTACGCGTTCTCGCTGCTGCTGTTCGGGGGGTACCACTACCGGTTCACCCGCATTCTCGCCGACGCGCTCTACTCCCGCTCCTACACCGCCGTTCGCAGGGTGTACTATCGCGCCCTCTGGGTGAGCGTGCTGGCAGGGCTGCCCCCGGCGCTGCTTCTCTCCTGGGCTTCAGGGTACCGCGGCGCGGCGTTCCTCGCCCCGACGCTCCTCTTCCTGGCGGTGAACAGCGGGTGGATCCATACCCTCCTGGCCTCGATCCTCCAGGACTATCGGGCGATCCTTGGCGCCTATGCCGCCGGTGCGCTGGTTGCCACCGCGCTCGCCTGGGCAATCGCGGCGCCGGGGAGCGCCGGGGGGCTGGTGATCTTTGCCGCGGCGATGGGTGTCACCGGAGGGGTTCTCTTTCTCTCGGTCACGGTGACCTTGAGGCGGCGGATCGCTGCTGCAACGCAGCTGAAGGTACAGCGACGCGGTGGTGTCCCCGGGACAACGGCGCTGCGGCGACTCATGGTGATCGGGTGGTCTTTGGCGGCGGTGCTCTGGCTGGACAAAATCCTGCTGTGGGGCCTTGCAGGGGCTCAGGTAACAGGAACGCGGTTGTGGCTCCTGCCGGCCTACGATCAGACGGTCTTTCTGGCGCAGCTCCTGGCGATCCCCCCGACAGTGTATTTCGTGATCCGCGTGGAAACCTCGTACTTTCGGGGACTGCGGTCGGTGCTGCGGGCGCTGCGGCTGGGAACAGGGACTGAGCTGGATGGAGCCCGAAGTCAGATGGAGACGCGCTACTACGACGCGTTGCGGGGACAGATTGCGTTGCAGCTGTTGATGGTAGGAATCGCCGCGCTGGTCGCCCCGGAGATGGTAGGGATGGGGCTGGCGGGGTCGGTACCCCTTCTGATCGTCACCGCTGCGGCATCGCAGATGTACTTCCTGTTCTACAGCCTGGTGGTGAACCTGCTGTACCTGGCGGATTACCGCGAGGCGGTGCGGGTTCTGCTGGCCACGGTGGCGCTGGCGGTGGTGTTCACGGTGATGTTCGCTCTGCTCCCAGGCGCTGCCGGCGCAGGAGCGGGCTACGGGTTTCTGGCGGCCACCACGATGGGCACCGTCCTGGCCGCGCTGGCCCAGCGCCAGGGTTTGAGGGACCTGGACTGGCTTGTTCTGACCCGGGTCAATGCGTAAGAATACCCCCGATGACATTGTTGCAACTGGCCCGGATCGTGGAAATACGCACCAAGATCGTCAGTGTCTCGGCGTTTCTCATTGGAACGCTCCACGCGGTGACAGCCACCGGCAGGGTGGACTGGATGCGCGCGGTGGTGATGGCGCTGGCGGTTCTGGCGGTGGATATGGCCACCACCGGGTTTAATTCCTTCTTTGACTACTGGTCCGGGGTTGACCGTCTGGAGACAAACCGTGAAGCGGACAAGGTTCTGGTTCATCAGGGGGTCCCCCCGGGGGTCGCTCTGATCGTCTCGCTGACACTGTACGCAGTGGCGATTGTGCTGGGGCTGGTACTCTCATTCATGGTGGGGCCCATGGTGGCGGTGATCGGGGCGGTGTGCATGGGTATCGGGTTTCTCTACAACGGGGGGCCCCGACCGATCTCCTCCACGCCCCTGGGGGAGCTCTTTGCCGGAGGGTTTCTCGGGTGGGCTCTGGTGGTTCTGTCCCGGTACGTTCAGGCCGGCTCCGTTGACAACGCCGCCATGTTGACGGGAGTTCCCTCGCTGCTGATGGTCGCCTCGATCCTCACCGTCAACAACACCTGCGACACCGTCGGGGACACCCAATCGGGCCGCAGAACCCTATCCATCGTCGTTGGGCCCCGCCTCGGCGAGATGCTGGTCTACCTTCAGGGGTTTCTGGCGTTTCTCGCGGTAGCTCTGTTGGGAGTTGCAGGGGTACTGCCACAAGCAGCGCTGTTCACCGCAGCAGCGGCGGCAGCGGCGGCGGTTCCTGTCTATCTGCGGATGCACCGTCGGGGTTACAACCACGCCACCAAAGGGCCCTCAATGCAGTCGATCTCCAAGGTGTTTGTCCTGTTTTCCCTGGCGATTATCGCCCCGCTGGGGTGGGCTGCCCTTCAGGCGCTGCGCTGAAGAAGACGCACCGCCACCGAACCGAGGATCTCCCGGTCCCTGCCCAGGGGCAGGCGCATGAGCTCCCGGTTGGCGCGATGGGTGTACCGCTCTGCCACAGCCGCAGTGGCGCTGAGGGCGCCGCTTTGCTCCAGCCGCCTGGTGACCTGTTCCAGCAGTCGGTCTACGTGGCCCCGGCCGCGACGGATCTCCCGGACCATGCCGGAAAGTTCGTTCTTCGGGTCCTGCTGCAGGGCGACGATCAGCGGCAGGGTGATGATCCCCGAGCGCAGGTCTGTACCCCGGGGCTTACCCGTTTTCGCCGGGTCTCCGGAGATGTCCAGCAGATCGTCGACGATCTGAAAGCCCACACCCAGGTTGTACCCGATGCGCCGCAGCGTCTGCACTACCCGGTCGTCCTCGCCGGTGGGGGTACTCTCAACAGCGCCCACGTGAAAGCTCAGGGCGAAGAGGATCGCTGTCTTGCCCACGATCCGGTGCAGGTACCGCCGGGGACTCAGGTCAAGCTGGCCCTGGTCGTTCACCTCGGCTATCGCAGCGGAGACCAGCCGCGCCACCGAGGGGCTGAGAACCCGGGCGTTACTGGAGCGGGCGTGCTCCGCCACCAGGGTAAAGGAGCGGGCGAAGAGGAAATCACCCAGCAGGACCGCCAGACGGCTGCCGTGGGTCACGTGCAGCGCCTCCTGCCCCCGCCGGGTGGCGGCGTTATCCACGATGTCGTCGTGGATCAGCGAGGCCATGTGGAGCATCTCAATTGCCGCAGCGAGATGAACGATCCCCTCTGATGCGGGGTTACCTCCGTTGCGGATGCGCGCGGCGAGAACGGTGAACCCCGGCCGCAACAATTTGGCATCCCGTCGGGCCAGGTCTCCCAACCCCTGGGAGACAATGCCCCCGGGGGTGGAGATCTCCGAGTCGATCACCGACCTGACGCGATCGAGGTCCTGCTGAATCTCTGGAAAGGGGGCCCAGAAGCTCAATCCCGGGGCTCTCCCACGTAGAGGTACGTCTTCTTGGCCAGAGACGTCCCGTTCCACCACTTCTTGATCCATGGCATCACGTAGTGATCCAGCCCGAACCCACGCCCTGCGCCGCCAAGCATCACGATGGATGCAGCGATATACCACAGCAACTCGGGATTTCCCCATCCGGAAGCGATGAACATCAGGCTGAAGCCGATGGAGACAACCGCCGCCGGGAAGGTGAAGAGCCCGCCGATGAGAGCGAGTCCGATAGCGACCTGGCCGATGACAACTGCGGACTGCAGCAGGAACGCCAGCAGAGGAGAAGCGGAAAGAACTGTCTCGGCAAACCAGGTGTACGGCGCCAGCGCCTCGATGAGGGGCGCTCCGTAAGCCGCAGCGGTCTCTACTGCGTCGGTGGCAGCAGTTACGGCGTCCGTGGCTGCCGCGGCACCGTCCTCGTAATAGACTCCGGGAAGCTTGATCGCCCCGGTCCAGACGTTGGCAAGCCCTTCAGTTCCGGGATCCAGCCAGCCATCCATGATGTGCTTGATCCCCTCGGTGAGCCATTTGGCTCCAAGGAACACCCGCAGGGGTAGCGCCCAGTAGATGGGAATCTTCCAGGAAAAATGACCATGAAAGAGAGACCGGCCGTCCTTGATCGACAGGAACTCCTCACGGATGTACTCCCAGCACGCGTTCACTCCAGCCAGCCCGAAAAGGTAGTGCAGGTTGATCAGGTGCTTTACCGCCATTGCCATGAAGCCTATGAGAGAGACCCCCATGACGTGGGCCACCCCCCAGCGGCTGCCCACCGAGACCATGAAGCCGTGAAAGTTGGACTTGAACGACTTGAGCTCCTTCCCTTCCATGGTAGCGATGATGTTTTCCGCAGCGGTCTCGGCGGTCTGCAGCGCCGTCTCCACGATCTGAGGCACCACATGCTCGCCCTCGACGTACCAGAGGATGTCGCCGACGATATACACTTCCTTGCGGTCCACCGACTGCATGTAGTCGTTCACCAGGATTCGGCCCCGTTCACCCACCACGTAGCG
>SKHA01000135.1 GCA_007117185.1 Spirochaeta sp.
CAAGTGATCCGGCTGGCCAGCGCGGCGCCGGAATCCTCACCGTGGGGAGCCGCTCTGAACCGGCTCGCTGCGGACTGGCAACGAATCTCCAACGGTCGGGTAACGCTGCAGATATTTCATAATGGAATAGCCGGAGACGAGCCGGACGTACTGCGGAAGATGAGAATTGGACAGATACAGGCGGGTGTGTTCACCAGCGCCGGCATGAGCGCTCTTGCCCCGGAAGTGATGGCAATGAGCATGCCCATGCTGATTCGTTCGGATGACGAGCTGGACTACGTGTTTGCTGCTCTGAAAGACGATCTGGAGCGCGCGATCAGCCGCAACCGCTTGACCGTCCTGGGATGGTCATAAGCAGGTTGGGTGTATTTCTTTACATCCCGACCGATCAGCTCACCAGCTGAACTGCAAACCCTTCGCATCGCCGCCAGCGCTGAAAATGAGGACCTGCTGCAGGCATTTCGCCTGATGGGCTACCAGGCGTTTCCCATCGCACCGCCGGAGCTGTTGACCTCGCTGAACAGCGGTATGGTAGAGGGGTTCTACTCCAGCCCCATCGCTGCAGCGGGATTCCAGTGGTTTGCCCGGGCGCCGTACATGCTGGACCTTCCGGTTGCTCCCTTTCTCGGCAGCGTCGTCATCGCCGATCGTGCGTGGTCCCGGATTCCGGACAACCTCAAACCACGTCTGGTCGCAGCGGTACGGACTCACATCGGCAGCCTTGATAACACGGTAGAAGAGCTTGAGCAGGAAGCGGTACAGATCATGCACGACTTCGGTCTGACCACGACTACCCTGACTCCTGAACAGCAGCGCCTCTGGTTCACCGAGTTCGATCGCAGCCGTGAGATGATCGTCGGTTCCGTCTTTGATGAGGGGACCTACCAGGCGATCCGACGTCAGCTGCAGACGTTGCGGCGCTGAGGTGAAACGCCTGGAAAACGGTATCGCCATTGTCGCGGTATCCCTGCTGGTCCTGTTACCAACGCTGGAGATGATTCTGCGGGCGGTTTTTCGCACCGGCATCTTTGGACAGACTGCGTATATTCACCATCTGGTCCTGGTCATCGGCTTTACCGGCGCAATGATCACCGCACGGGAGAAGCGACATCTTTCCATGGCGGCAGTCGGACCGTCTCTCTCACCACAGCTGAGAACGGTGGTGCGCACAATCACCTCCTTCCTGTCCAGCTTTGTATGTACCGCCATGGGGTGGAGCGCTCTTTCCCTGCTGATGATCGGGTTCACCGCTGATCAACGGGTGGGAGTGCTGCCGCTGCAACTGTTCGTTGTGGTTATGCCCATCGCCTACGCAGTTCTGGCGATCCGCTTGAGCAGCTGGGCCGGCCAGGGGCGGCGGACGTTTCTGGCAATCAGTATCGCCGGATTTGCCGCGGGAACGTTCCTCGGATTTTCTTCATTGGCAAATATGGTTTTCACCCTTGCTGAGATGCCGCCATTGTGGGTGGACTCCGTTCTGGACCTCTGGTTCCGGATCATCCCGCCGCTGACCATGCCCCTGATTGTGGTTCTTGTGGTTTCCGCGTTTCTGGGGACACCGCTGTTCGTTGTTCTTGCCGGCACGGCGATGCTCCTGTTTGCCGGAGCTGACGGGTTTCTGGAAATCGTCCCCAATGAAGGGTACACCGTCCTGACCAACAGCAACATACCAGCGATTCCGCTGTTTACCCTCACCGGGTATATCCTCTCGGAGAGCAAAGCAGGGGAACGGCTGGTTACCCTCTTCAGGGCTCTCTTCGGATGGTTCCCCGGGGGTATGGTGGTCGCCGCGGTGCTGGCGTCGGTGTTCTTCACCTCATTTACCGGGGCCTCAGGGGTAACAATTCTTGCCCTGGGCGGTCTGTTGTACTACGTGCTGCACACCCGCGGTGCCTACGGTGAGTCGTTCTCCATTGGAGTTCTCACCGCCGGCAGCAATATCGGGCTTCTCTTCCCACCGAGTCTGGCGATCATCATCTACGGAACCATCGCCCAGGTAAACATCTTTCACCTGTTTCTCGGTGGCGTATTCCCGGGGCTGCTGCTGATTGCCGCCCTGGGCACGATCGGCGTGGTGGTTTCGTTGAAGAAAGGTATCCCATCGCTGCGCTTTGACGGCACTGCGGCGATCCAGGCGATTCGCGACTCTCTGGGTGAACTGTTGCTGCCGGTGGTCATCGTGGGAACTTACTTTTCCGGTCTCACAACCCTGGTGGAGACGGCAGCGGTGGCGGTGGTCTACGCATTATTTGTCGAGGTTGTCCTCAAGCGGGAGATCGCCCTTCGGGAGATTCCCGGAGTTATCGTCAAGTGTCTCACCATCGTCGGCGGTGTTCTGATCATCCTCGCGGCAGCTCGGGGTTTAGCGTTCTTTATCATCGATGCCCGCATTCCCATCCTGCTCAGAGACTGGGTATCAGTGCGGGTGGATTCGCCGCTGGTGTTCCTCCTCTTCCTGAACATCGCCCTTCTGGTTACGGGGTGTCTGATGGACATCTTTTCGGCAACCCTCATCGTTGCCCCGCTGGTGATTCCCCTGGGAGCGTATTTCGGGATCGACCCAATCCACCTGGGGGTGATTTTTATCGCCAACCTGGGTCTTGGATTTGTAACACCCCCGGTGGGGATCGATCTGTTTCTGGCGTCGTACCGTTTCAATAAGCCCCTGGCGACGGTCTACCGCTATGTACTGCCATTTTTTGCGATTCAATTGGTGATCGTCCTGGCCATAACGTACGCGCCGTTCCTCTCCACCTGGTTGCCACGACTGTTCGGTGCCTCCTGAGGGATCAGTAACCTTCAGTTGCGCCGCCCCGACGGCGGGTGTATCATTCAGGAATGACCATTCTAGTAGCCGATGCCCTGCCCGCGGCGGCCCTTGAGGTGCTGCAATCGTCGGGACACACCGTCCAGAACCAGCCATCCCTCTCTGCAGCGGAAGTGCCCCAGGCGCTCAGGGACGGAGGGGCCGAGATTCTGATCGTACGTTCAACCAGGGTCACCGCCGAGGCGATCCAGGCGGCATCCCAGCTCGTCCTGGTGATTCGAGCCGGGGCGGGGGTAAATACCATCGACCTTGAAACGGCAAACCGTCACGGCGTGTTTGTAACCAACTGCCCCGGTCGCAACGCCGCTGCGGTTGCCGAGCTGACCATCGGACTGATCGTCGCCGTTGACCGGCGCATCACTGACGCCACCTCCGACTTCAACAATGGCATCTGGAACAAGGGACTCTACTCCAAAGCTGACGGCCTGGCCGGCAAAACTCTGGGGATCCTGGGATTCGGCGGTATCGGCCGGGAGGTCGCCCGGCGCGCCCTGGGGTTCGACATGCGCGTGACGGTGTGGTCGCGATCCCTCACCGAAGAAGCAGCCCGGCAGGCGGGGGTCCAGTTCTGCCACGAGCCGGATGAAGTGATCCGGTCCAGCGATATTCTCTCCCTGCATACTGCCCTGACCGGCGAAACCCGGGGGCTCATTGATCGCCGACGTATTCAGTTGATGCGGGAGGGAGCGATCCTGATCAACACCGCCCGAGCAGAGCTGGTGGACGAGCAAGCACTTGTGGAAGCGTTGCAGGCGAAGCGCGTCCGTGCGGGGGTTGACGTCTTTCAGGACGAGCCCGAAGGAAAGGATGGAACGGTTTCCAGTGCGTTGCAGAGCTGTCCAGGAGTGGTGGTAACCCACCATATCGGGGCTTCAACCGAACAGGCCCAGCTCTCTGTTGCCATGGAGGCGATCCGGATTATCGGTGAGTTCTCACGCAGCGGCAGGATCGAGAACTGGGTCAACCGCTCTCCGGTGCCGCCTGCCCGATGTCGACTGGTGGTTCGCCATCAGGACCGGCCAGGGGTACTGGCCAACGTCCTGGGAGAGCTGCGGGACGCAGGAATCAACGCTGAAGAGATGGAGAATGTGATCTTTGCCGGAAATCACACCGCGTGCTGTACCATACAGCTCTCGGAGGTGCCTGCCAGGTCCGTCCTGGAGGCGATCCGGGGACGTCAGGAGGAGGTTCTGGGGATCCGGGTGGTCACCCTGGAGTGACCTTCACCACCGCCCTACTCTCCGGTCCACTCCAGTGAAAAAAGGTCCAGACGGCGGTCCTTGTAGTTTGTCACGGACCCTTCATTTCGCAGCTCCTTGAGCTTGTCCAGGTCCAGATCCACCAGCAGGGTCATCTCTGTGTTTGGAGTCGTCTCGGCCATGACCGCATCGTGAGGAAAGGCAAAGTCCGAGGGGGAGAACACCGCCGACTGGGAGTACTGGATCTCGCTGTTGTCCACCCGGGGCAGGTTGCCCACGCTGCCGGTGATCGCTACGTAGCACTCGTTTTCGATCGCCCGGGCCTGGGCACAGCGACGCACCCGCAGATATCCGTTCTTTGTATCCGTCCAGTAGGGTACAAAGAGGATCTGCATCCCCTTTTCACCCATGATCCGGGCCAGCTCGGGAAACTCCACGTCGTAGCAGATGAGAACCCCCACCTTGCCGGCGTCAGTATCGAAGACCCGCAGCGAGTCGCCCCCCTTCATCGCCCAGCTGCGCCGTTCCTGTGGCGTCATGTGCAACTTGTACTGGCTCTCCACCCGGCCGTCCCGCTTGAAAAGATAGGCAACGTTGTACATCTCTCCGTCTTCGAGGATCGGCATGCTTCCACCGACGATATTGATGTTGTACGTGACCGCCAGGTGCGCCAGAGCGTCACGGATTTCCGGGGTGCGCTCTGCCAGGCTGCGGATCGCAGCGACGCTGGTCTGCTGGTCCCCCAGCGCCATCAACGGTGCGTTGAAGAATTCCGGAAATACGCAGAAGTCGCTTTGATAGTCACTGATAGCGTCAACGAAGAACTCCACCTGTTCCAGGAACTCTTCAACGGAACCGACCCGTCGCATCTGCCACTGCACCATCCCGATCCGTACCTGCGAGGGTTGAGCGTTCAGAGTGGAAGGCTGAACCCGCTGATAGTAGATGTTGACCCACTCCAGCAGGGTTGCATTGCCCCGGGACTTTCGGTCTTCCGGGATGTAGTCTTCCAGGACGCGGCGCACCTGAAAATCGTTGCTGAGCTGAAAGCTGAGAACCGGATCGTGCAACTCCTGGCGGATCACCTTTTCGATGTATTGCTGCGGGCTCATCTCCCGGGAATGGTTGTGATACTCCGGAATCCGTCCCCCCGCGAGAATTGCCCGGTAGTTGTCCTCACGGCACAACTCCTTCCGAGCGTCGTACAGCCGCCGCCCAAGGCGATATCCGCGGTATTCGGGATGGACCAGCACATCGAGGCCGTACATCGCGTCGCCGTCGGGATGATGGATAACCGAATCATTACCCTCCAGCAGCTCGTCGTACCTGTGGGCGGCGGAGAACTTGCGATACTCCACCCGGACGGTGAGTGCAACAGCAACGATGTCGCCCTTGTCTTCGATACACAGCTGCCCCTCGGGAAAGCGGCGGACCAGCGCGGCGATCACCGACCGCGGCCAGGCTCCATCCAGGTCGGTATAGATCCGATCCATGAGCAGCTTCAGGTTGGGATAGTCCTTCATGGTCAGGTTTCGCAGCTTCAGGTGGTGCAGTTCGCCGTTACTCATAGCAGGGGGATCCCCGCTTCGCCGCACTGTCGCGCCATTTCCTCGGGCCATATCCCCGCCTGAATCTCTCCGATATGGGCTTTGCGCAGGTAGAACATGCAAAGTCGCGACTGACCGATGCCCCCGCCCAGGGAGGGCGGCAACTCCCCCGCCAGCAGTCGGCGGTGAAAATACAGTTCAGCACGCTCTCTGGTACCGGTGATCTCCAGCTGTCGCTCAAGCGCCTGGGGGTCAACCCGCACGCCCATGGACGAGAGCTCCAGAGCAATATCCAGCACCGGATAGTACACCAGAATATCGCCGTTCAGACCGGCGTACCCCGGCCGTCCCAGAGTGGACCAGTCGTCGTAATCGGGGGCGCGCCCGTCGTGCGCTTCCCCTCCGTCAAGGGCCCCGCCAATGCCGGCGATAAAAACCGCGCCGTGGCGCCTGCATACCTCCAGCTCCCGTTCACGGGGGGGCAGGTGCGGGTACTGCCGCAGCAGGTCCAGAGCGTGGATTATGGTGATTTCGGACGGGAGAATCGGGTCACCCAGTTCCATATCGTGGCAGATGTAGCGCTCGGTGCGTCGGATCACATCGTAGACGGTGCGCACCGTCCGGTTCAGCGTCTCCACCGTTCTGTCTTCGTCGTTGATCGCCAGCTCCCAGTCCCACTGGTCCACGTAGATAGAGTGTATATTGTCAATGGAATCGTCGGGACGCAGGGCGTTCATGTCGGTGTAGAGCCCCTCACCGGACGCAAATCCCAGATCCGCCAGGGCAAGTCGCTTCCACTTGGCCAGGGACTGAACCACCTCAACGTGTTCCTCCCCCAGACCGCGCACCGGAAAACGGACGGGTCGCTCGACACCGTTCAAGTCGTCGTTGATTCCGGTTCCCGAGCGCACAAAGAGGGGGGCGGTAACCCGCACCAGGTTGAGCTCGTAGGCAAGATTTGTCTCAAAGGCTCGCTTGATCAGATTGATCGCCCGTTCTGTCTTGCGGGCATCCAGTAGCGGTTTGTAGTTCCGGGGAATTGTCATTATCTACCTGAATACCACGGCCAACGCAGTTGTACAACCGATGCGCCGGTGATCAGCCCGAGACCTTTCGCCCGAACGTGGTTGAACCCGGAGGAGCACACCGTACAGTAGACCCGGAACGGTACCGGCCGGTATTCTGGCTGCCATGGAACCTGCAAATATGATTCCCCTCACACCGGAGCACGTCCAGGCCACCCTGGACACCTTCAACCTGGGTCTATCAGTGACCCATTACGATCAGACAACCCACACCAGCGAGGACGCGGCAGCGGCGATCGGCTGCCGTCTCGGGCAAATCGCCAAGAGCATGTGTCTGATTGCTGCAGGAGAGCCGGTACTGGTTGTCGCCGCCGGGGACCGGCGCCTCTCCGACGCCAAACTGGCTCGCTACCTGGCGGTAGGACGGAAGAAAGTCAAGATTGCCACCCCCGCACAGTGTCTGGAGCTGTTCGGCTACCCTCCCGGCGGGGTCTCCCCGGTGGGACACCGCACCGCAGGGCTGCGTATCCTGATCGATGAGAGTCTTGACCGTTGGGAGCGAATCCATGCCGCCGCCGGTACGAGCAATGACAACTTCGCCCTCACTTTTGAGCAACTGCTGGAAATCACCGCCGGGGAAGTTCTGGACTGTACTGAGGAACTGAAAGGGGAACGAATGACATGAACACGGCGGGATTCGAACCCACGATCTTCGGCTCCGCAGGCCTTCACAGGGGGAAGAAGAATAGGAACGTTTGAAGCGATAGGCCGTTCCTGCTCGTGCCAACCCCGCCCTGCTACAGCTGCAGGGCGCGAAAACAAGGTGTATCCCCTAAAAGAACCACGTCGCCTTCACAAACATGCGCGTAGCCCCCGCGGGTAGGTCCCGGGTAAAGTTCCGTTCTCCCGTTGCTGTGGTCACCACCGCCCCGGCGGTTAATTCCAGATCATCCACGGGGATCCACGTGACTTCCGGCAGCACCACCATACTTCCATCGTGGAGATTTGCCAGTCCCGCAGCTGTGACTCTCACAATGTCCTGCCGTGTTGCACCCGTTACCACCGCCAGAAGGTAGTTCCTGTCCTGCAGGTCTGCCGTATCGCGCAACGCCGCATCGCTGCCGCGGTAGTGGTATTCCACCTGAAGTGTTGCATGATCACCGAGATCCACCCGGAACCCTGCGGCCCCGTCGATCATCGAGAGCACCTCGTGGTGGTGGTCCCGGGAAGATATCTCCAGAGACGCCTCGCCGTAGAGGTTCACGGCACCCAAGGACCCCGCAACCTCCGCAATGAGGAAGTCCCGCACAACGGCACTCCCCGGAGTGGTGTTTTCCTGATGCACCCCCCGCACCATCCCTGCACCGATGTCCCACAACCCCGGATAAAACCTCCCGCGGATCCCGAAGGGGATTTCGTGCACTGGCGCTGCAGAACCATTCGGCAAGGCGGCATATCCGTCGATGCTGCCGCGCATTCCAAGAGCAACTGCCGGGGCTATCGCCGTGACCCCCGGTGGCTCAACCCCCGCAAGCCCCGAGAGGTTGCGGGGGTTGATGCGATCTGTGGGGTTGAACGCCCAGGCGCTGCCCCATGCGAGGGGCTGTTTTCCCAGGCGTACATCCACTGCGTGAAATGCAAGATCGCCATAGGCATAGTCCAGGAAGAGCCGATCCGGGTCATTGCGATACTCCATCTCCCCTGTGACGGTGAACCGGCGTCCCGAGGTGAACTGGCTGCGGATGCGCAACGCTACCGGCATGGCGAGCACTGCATCATCCGTTGCGCTGTGGTGGGGAAACAGCGCCCCCCCGGTAAACTCCAGGTATCCCGATATGCTGGCGGACCATCCGTCCAGTGGAGTGCTCACGCTGCCGGTTCTACCGGTGGGTCCTCCGGTATCCCCGCCGTTGCCCCAGTCGTCGCTCCAGTCGTCGCTCCAGTCGGCGCCCCAGTCGTCGCCCGCTGCCACAGGTCCGGCAGCCCACACGGCCAACACCACCAGCGCCAGGACTCGTGCTGCGAAGTACGATCCCCGGCGGCTCATGGGGTACTCCGGTGAAAGCGAGCCGGGTGAAAGAGATCCTGCGGCAGGGGAATTTCCCACTCCACATCATGCATACGGATCTCCGTTCTGCTGTTTTCCCGCAGGTTACGCATCACCAGGTGAGTGGCCACATTTCGCGCTCCTACCGTCTCAATGCGCAGCGCTTCCAGCTGCTTCACCATTCCCTGGGCATCGTGGTAGTCAATCTGAACCGGAACAAACCGTGTGCCGTCGATGTGGAACACCAGGCGGGTATACTGGCTGTCGTCGCTGCGCGGGATTCCGGTTACCACCCAGCGATCGCTGGTATGGCTCTCAATGGTAAACGAGTGGTAGTCCGTCATGAACCCCGCACCCCCCATATCTTCATAGGAGAAATCCCCGCCCACGCCGCCAACAGACCCGCCGCGTCCCGATCCGCCGATGTTGCGTACGCGCCCGGTGGACGGGAAGAACACCCGTACCACCCCTTCGATGTCCAGGACCCGCAGGCCGGTGATGCTCCGGGGAGCCGCAAACTCAATAAGAGACTCCGAGACCCCCCGGCTATAGGAGAGAAGGCGTATCTCCCGCTGGTGTTCCTGTGAGTCCAGGGTGGGATAGATGCGCATGGTCATGCGGCTGCGCGCTGTGCCCGGTCCCCGCTGCTCGTCCACCCGCTCCATGATCTGCTCTGCCGTGAGGTCTGCTGCCTGTACGGGAACCGCCACCCCCAGAAGGAAGGGAGTGATCATCATCATAACTGTTACTGCTTTCATGCTGCTTCTCCTGTGCGCGCTGCTGCGCGGTTTGCAATTTTTGCGCCAATGCTGAGGAATGCTGGCAGGGCAATCACCGTTGCGAGGAAGCATGTTCCCAGCCCGATGAACAGCAGTGCCCCGATGGATGCAATGGTGGCCATCTCCCCAGCTACCGCGAGTGATCCGAACGCCAGCATCGTTGTGAGGGAGGTGAGCAGAACCGCCTTGCCGCTGTAGCGCAACGCTGGCACGATGCTGTTCCCTTCGTGGCGGTAGCGGTGCAGGATATGCAAGGCATCATCCGTACCGATCCCGATGAGCAGGGGAAATACCAGCCCCGCTGTAAGTGTTAGAGCGGTTCCCGAGAGCGGCAGGAAGCCGAACATCCACAGAAGGCCAAGAACCACCATGGAAAACGCCAGCAGTACGTGGCGGACATGACGGAAAATGGCGAAGAGCAGCACCAGCACCACAACGATCACATAGATACCCGCTCGTGCCGCCCCCTCGAAGATCTCGTTCACCATCTCCACATAAAGCGGTACGGACCCTGTGAGTCCCGCATCGATCTGCGTGAGGTCCCGGTGATACTGCAGGATCACCTCGCTGCCATCCTGTGTCTCCGCCGTGGGGATGATGGTTATGAGAAACTGACTCCCGTCGGGGGATACCAGCTGCCGACGCAGATCCTGCGGTAGATCCTCGATCCCCGGCGCCCGGTCTACAGCCATGCGCGCCTGCTGCCGTTCCAGAGCGCCCGCCAGTGCTGCATCAAGGGAGGCGAGACGGGTCTCTGCTCCCCGGGGGTCTGATGCGATGGCCGCCATGGCGTTCTGGAACACCTCCCGTCCCGGTTCGCCGGTTTCCGCTCCGAAGATCTCCCGAACCATCGCATCGCGACGCCGGACAACCAGGTTGCCCTCTCCCATGCCCGCCACGGCGAGGTCACCCAGTTCGATCACGTTCCACTCCAGCCGCTGGATCTCGTCCAGAAGGTCTTCCAGGGTGCCACCGGCTCCCAGATCACGAACCCCTCCGGGACCTGCGGGGCCACCTGCGGCTATCACCTCCAGGCGGCGCTGCACCTCATCCCCCGGGGGCAGCAGGTCTGCTGCGGAGAGTACGCGGCTCACCAGGGGCTCCCGGCGAAACTCCTCCGCGCGGGTACGCGTCTCGTCCAAATCTTCCCCGAGCGAGAAGGATATGAACGGTGATACCTCCATCACATCGATAATGCGCTGCTGTGTCTCTGTGTAGCGGTGGTTGCGCGGTGAGTTATTCATGGGGTCGTAGTCCACCACGTTTCGCGGCAGGGCGGAGAACGCCACAACGGTGATCACCGCGGTGAACGCCAGGGCCACCACGGGGTGCCGCTCGATTGCTGCTCCCAGACGCCCCATAAACGAATAGTTGATCAGCAAGCGGCGTCTCCCGGCACGGAGTTCTGCCTTCCCCTCAAAGGTGACAAGCAGCGCAGGAAAGAGAACCATCATCGTTGCCAGGGTGATCAGCACACCAAGGCCCGCAATGATCCCGAACTCCTGCACCGCGGGAGCTCCCGCAAAACCAAGGGAGAGAAAGGCACACGCGGTGGTGATGCCCCCCAGGATAATGGGGACGCCGCCGGCCTCCATGGCGCGCCGCAGGGATTCCCGGGTATCCAGCCCCCCGAGGCGGAAGTCATCGTAGTTGCTCACCAGGTGAATGGCGAAATCAATGCCGAGCCCCAGGAGGATCACCGCAAAGATGGACGTGATGAGGGAAATGTGCCCCACCGTGAGGACGATCGCCCCCACCGTGAGGATGATTCCCACCACAAGTGCAAAGACCGCCAGTACCATGGAGCGCATCCGGGTAAAGGAAAAGAAGAACAGGACAAGAATCAGAACCAGTGCCAGCAGGGTGGGCACCATGGTGTCGGGGGTTGCCCC
>SKHA01000091.1 GCA_007117185.1 Spirochaeta sp.
GCCGGACGGAACCCCCGCAAAGCCCGGTGCCCCGGCGCGGTGAGCCGGGCCGGGGCAGGCGCCCGGATGCCATTACTCACGCGGTCGTTGCGCCGAATCCTCTTTTCGATTGCAATCGCGGCGTGTTCCGACGGAGGGTGGTGGGGATCAGCTGGATCTGGTAACGGCCAGCAAGGATGAGTTCACGGTTTTTGAACACGTCCGGTTGCTGACACCCGGGGAAGCGCTACTGGCTCTGCCGGGGTGATGTCGGCGGTGCCTCGACTCGGTGCACAGTCTCGGAGCCATGGGAGTTGCCTATTCCGTCTTCGTTCAGCGCTGGACGGAGCTCCTGAACACCATTGCCCTGCAGTGGATGCGGTACGCCGCCTGGACGAAGCACGGAAGCGTTACAGCATTCAGTAGTCGACGGTGGCCCAGTCGGAATCCCCGCTTTGGGCGCACTGATCGATCCGCTCAAGAATGACTGTGGAGGCACGCCCCGCCGGGCCGTCGCACAGCAGGGGCTCACCAGCTGTCAGGTGGCGGATCATGTTTTCCATCAGGCCCCAGTGGGTCCACGGCAGGGTGCCGCAGGATTCATGGGTGACCGTCTCGTCCCGGTGGATTGACAGGTGTCCCCCCTTCAGATCCCACAGATGGATGGAACCCCTGTCTCCGGTGATGAAGAGCGACTCGGGCGCTCCCGTCTCCACCCATTGCTCGGTCAGCTGCACTGTCACGGCGGAGTGTGTCTCCAGGAAGATGCGCGGCATCGTCTGTTCCAGGCGATAGCCTCCCGCCACCTTTTTTGCCACCCGACGGGTGCAAGCAATCGGACCGAACAGGAAGTGTACCAGGTCGATACGATGGCTGGTGGGAAACTCGCTGTTGATCGATACGGTACGTATCGTGCCGATTGTGCCACTGGAAAGGAGCTGCTGCAGTCGCCGAATGGCGGGGTAGCCCCGGCGGTAGTACGCTACGGCCAGGCTCCGTCCCGCCTCGGTCGCCGCCTGCACCATCCTGTCGCACTCCGCAACGGTGAGTGCCATAGGTTTTTCCACCAGAACGTGCTTTCCAGCCTCCAGAGCGGCGATCGTCTGTTCGGCGTGGAGGTGGTGCGGCGAGGCGACGTAGACGGCGTGGATCTTCTCGTCCGCCAGCAGACCCTGAAGGGAGGGTGCGGTCCGGCCGTGGCCGTGGCGCTTTACGAAGTCCTCCGCTGCCTGGTGGTTGCGGCGGTAGACCGCTTCCAGGCGTGACCCTTCCAGAAGATACAGTGGGGGTCCACTTTTGCGTTCGCATACGTCTCCGGCGCCGATTACGCCCCAGCCGATCTCAGTGTACATGCTGCCATCATACATCATGCCGGAGCACCGTACTCCACCGAGAGGAGGGTGAGGCCCCAGGCGGGGGCGGGCCCGGGAGCCCGGGAGCGGTCCCCTGATACGAGGATTTCCTGGAGGGTGTCCGGGGTCAGTTCCCCTGAGCCTGCCTGGACGATGGCGCCGACCATGATGCGTACCTGTCGCCAGAGAAAGCTGTCTCCCCGGATAGTGATGTCCAGGGGGTGGGGCTCCTGGCGCTGCGGCTCCCGGCGGCAGACATGGATGGACAGGACCGTTCGCACGGTGTTGGACCGGTTCTTGTCGGCGGTGAAGGCGGCGAAGTCGTGTTCTCCCGTGAGGATGCGCGCCGCCGCTGTCATGGCGTGAACATCCAGGTCGCCGGGGTGGCGCCAGGCCAGCCCGTTGAGAAAGGGGTCGCCTACCGGGCCGTCAAGGATGGTGTAGCGGTAGGTGCGGGAGACGGCGTGGTAGCGGGCGTGAAAGCGATGGTCTGCCGGTTCGATTGTGCGCACGGCGATGTCGTCGGGGAGGTAGCGGTTCACCCGGCGAAGCAGCTGTTCCCGGTCCACCTGGCGGGGTACCACAACGCTGGCCACCTGGCCCTGGGCGTGCACCCCCGCGTCGGTGCGACCGGCGCCGTCAACGCGAATGTCCGGGGTGTCCGGCAGGGCCCGCTGGATCGCGGCGATGAGGGTGTCCTGGACGGTGCGTCCGTTGCCCTTCTGCCAGCCCTTGAACCTGGCGCCGTTGTAGGCGATGGTCAGTTTCAGTCTTTGTTGGTCTGTCTGTTGGTGTGCTGGGGTGTTCACAGGTCATCATAGCAGGATTTTCCGTGCCGGGGGGGTATACTCGGGGCACACAACGCTATGATGGGAGTACACCATGAGAAGATTTTCGTTTCGAGTATTGTTCGGGCTTCTGGTTTTACCGGGGGTTGCTCTGGTGCTGGGGGGCTGTGACTGGTTTTTGGAGGATGATGGCGGAAGCGCAGTCACACCGCTGGAAATCACCACCGCAGCCACAGATAGTGAGGGGAACGTCTATACCGTCGGGTACGATCAGGTATCATCGATCAACCAGAATCCGTATGTGCGTAAGGTCGACTCAGGTGGTGCCGAGATCTGGCGGGTTACCCACGACACCACCCCCCGGGATAGCCGGGGTATCGCGGTGGCTATCGGGCCGGACAACACCCCCTTCGTGCTCTTCTCCACCGACGGTGGGTCAAACGACTCGGGGCAGCGGTTTCGCGACCGCTGGGTGACCGAGGCTCCCTTCAGCGGGGCACCCTTCGGCAGCTACGGCAGCGGTGGCGGTGGCAAAGTTTCCATCGTGGCGCAACTGGACAGCGAGACCGGGCGCATCACCCACGCCACCTACCTGATCGCCCGCCTGGATGGCGGCAATACCAACTCCTTCCAGCCCCGGGCTATCGCGGTGGAGGGCAATCAGGTGCTGGTGGAGGCCAACTCCGCCGCGTGGCCTCCGGCGGCTGGGGCGCGGCAGAACGCCTGGGAAAAGTTTGATCCCGATCTCTTCAACAACGAGACCCGCGCCGGTGGAAACGATCTCTTCCGGGTTGTCCTGCCGCTGGACCTCTCAGAGCTCTCCGAGGTGATCTGGCTGGATAATCGCTGACGGGCTTCCGGGTGCCGGGGGTTGTCCCGGCGCCGTGGATGACCGTGCCAGCGTCGCGGCGGCTCTCAGAACCGC
>SKHA01000097.1 GCA_007117185.1 Spirochaeta sp.
ATTTTTATCCATACATGAACCTCCCGGTATCGAGGAAGACTGCCACCAGGCGTCGCGTCTCAACGTCGAAATAGCGTTCTTCCGAATATCGAACAATCGACTGGATGTCTTGGATGGAAAACTCGACCATGCGTCCTTGTGGGATACGTCCGCCTTCGAAACTCACCCTCACACCCACCTTCCCCACTGACGCCGGTTGCGCCGAATACACGGCGGAGGTCTTGAGGGGCACCGGTGCCGGCCGAAACACAGTCACTGGTGGGGGCGCCGGGGGGCGCAGCGTTCATATCGTGAACACCGGGGACTACGGGCAGTATACCGCAGTAGCACAATAAATCAACACCTGTGGGCTGCAGGGTTCAGGTGTGGTGTGTCTTCAGGAGGGGGGTAGCGCATAACCCCGAAGGGCGCGCAGGGCAGAGCGTGAACGGCGCCTGGTGAGCGTACAGTCATCTGGATGCCTGCAGGTTGGTCGGTTCTTGGTTTTTAGAGTCTGCACGAACTTGGTGGTATACTGAGTTCGTGAAAAAACGAAACGTTACCATCGCGCTGGACGAGGAGGTTGCCCGCTGGGCGCGGGTGAAGGCAGCTGAGGCGGATATCAGTGTGTCCCGGCTGCTGGCGATTCAGCTGGAGCAGCAGATGGCACGGGAGAGCGGGTACGAGCAGGCCCGGGAGCGCTTCCTGAGTAGACCCGGGCAGCGGTTGCGGGAGCCCGGATCTCCCTACCCCCCACGGGATGCCCTGCATGACCGATAGGGTGTTTGTAGACACCAACGTGCTGGTGTACAGCTGCGCTACCACCTCTCGTGGCGGGACAGCCTGATTGTGGCGGCCGCCAGGCAGGGCGGGTGCGCCACCATTCTCTCGGAGGACCTGAATGCGCAGCAGGAGTATCTGAGGGTGGAGGTGGTGAATCCTTTCGGGTGAGGTTTGGGGCTGACTGCGACTGGCGGACGCTGGCAGCGGCGGGCCGCCCCGCAGGACAAGACGCCTGCGGCGCTTTGCACAAGACCGTTGCGAAGACCGGTCAGGGTTCCCGGGTGGCGGCAGGAGGGGTATGCCATCCATCTTCCGAAAGGAGGAGCTCCGCCAGCTCCGCTACCGCGCCGGCATTATTGTCCCGTGCACATACGTAGCGGGCGCACAACCGAACATCCCGGTGGGCGTTTGCGGGAGCTGCTCCCAGCCCGGCGATCTGCAGCATCGCCAGGTCGTTCAGGTTGTCCCCGATCGCTGCTGTCTGGCCCAGGGGTATACTCAGATGATCACAGAGAAGGCGCAGGGCCTGGTCCTTGCCGGAACCCGCCGGGAGCACCTCAACGTAGTTCGTCTCCGACTGAATAACTGTGGCATCACCTCCCAGCTGGTCTGTAAGGAGTCGGTGGAGCTCGCAAGCCCCCCGGTCTGTTCCAACCAGGAGAATTTTGGTCAGGGTGCGGGAAGGGTACTGCTCAACATACCCCACCAGGTCACCTGCGGCGGTGCAGGCGACGCCGTCCTTGGCTGACTGATCTGACACCACAGTCGATATCGTCTCCACCAGGATCTCGTCCCTGTAGTAGAGAAACGCCGTGAAGCCGTGCTGTCGCCCACGGGCAAGGGCCGGTACCGCCGCCGTCGGGGCCAGCACCTGTTGATGCAGGACTGTTCCGGAGCTGGTGACGATCTGAGTCCCGTTGTACAGGATGGAAGGGCCGCGAAGGCCCAGTTGCTCAATGTATGGGCGGGCGGATTGCCAGCTTCGTCCTGTGGCAAGAGAACACAGAATGCCCGCGTTCTGCAGCCGTTCTACCGCGGCCAGGTTGTCCCGGGGAATTTCGCGGGTATCGTTCACCAGTGTGCCATCAACATCCATCACCAGAAGTCGGAATCCCCGTTCTGAAATGCTCATCTCAGCCCCTGGTGGGTTCGTATCCGTATCGTTGCCGGAGGCTGGCAAGCTCTTCAATCCGCAAGTGCCCTTCATGTCCGAGTTTTGACGCCAGGGACCAGATGATAGCGCTGGCAATGGCCATGGGTACGGTGAAGGTGTTGGCAACGTTCTGCGGGCCCCGGGTTGCCGAGAGAATCACATCGGCCTGCAATGATTTGGGTACCAGGGCCATGTCGGTTATGAGAATAGTCGGGGTGCCCTGCCGGGCTGCCTGGTCGAAGACGATCCGGACATCCTTGGGGATGCGCTGGAAGGTGATACCGACCACCACGTCTTCCTTCCGGATGAGCTGAGCCTTGTCCAGTATGTAGCGTTCGCTGTCGGTGAGGTGAACGGTCCGGAATCCCAGGCGGGAAAGGCGGTAGTCCAGCATCTCCCGAATGGGGAGAGATGCGCGCATACCTGTGAGGTAGATCATCTGACTCTGATGGAGCAGTTCTGCGGATCGTTCGATGTCATCAGTGGATATCGTTTCCGTGGCTTTGTGCAGATACTCGATCTCTCCGGCGATGAACTCGTAGAAGAAGCGCTGCTCCTTCTGCAGTGTGGAGAGAAGGTTGTCCATGCGGGAGGTCATTCCCGTTTTCTTGTGAATGTGGTGGGTCAGGCTGTTGCGCAGCTCGTTCATGTTCCGAAACCCGGCGGCCCGAATGAACCTGCTCACTGCGGCCTCGCTGACCCCGACTTCACGGGATATTTCCCCACCGGAGACGAATGCGGCGTCGTTGGGATACCGCAGGATGTAGGCTGCCAGGCGCTTCTGGATCGGTGTAAATGAATGCAATCGCCGGGCTATCTGTTCCTCCAGCTTTGTCCGTTCCTGGCCGCTGTCCACCAGATCCAGTTCTTCAAGGTCTGCCTGAAAATGATCACTTTTTGTCACGCCGCCGTACCCCCTCGGAGAGTCGCCGGAAGTGATCCTCGTGGCACGCGATGACGGGTTCACGCATTTTCATGGTGTCCGGGTCAAAGTCATCCCAGTTGAACCGGTCAATACGGGTTCCGTCGGAGATACGTCGCAGCGACATGCCGGAATGTTCCACGATTGGCCAGCTTCCGGCAAGGTCCCAGATACCCGCACTGAACACGCAACCGGC
>SKHA01000330.1 GCA_007117185.1 Spirochaeta sp.
CCATCAGGACGGTGTTGTTGTGAGCCATGAAGTTGCGCCCGATCTGGTCCGAGCCGTTGGCCAGGCCCTGTGGGTGGCTGGAGGTTGCGGAGCGCAGGAGGAGACAGGCAGAGTTGGCTGCCCCTGCCGCGAGGGCGACCACGCCGCGGGGGTCAGCCGCAGGGGCGTCGGCCAGGGGGGCGCCGGCCACCCTGGCGACGAGATCCTGGTCCTGGTGGCGATAGTGAACCGCGGTAATCCGCTGGCCCTCCCGGTCGTGCTCGAGGCGCATCACCTGGGCCTCGGTAAGCAGGGTGATCGTCGCTGCTCCCTCCCGCAGAGCCGGGCGCAGGAACGCGTTCTCGCCGTCTCCCTTGGCGCGAATCTTGCACGGAAAGCCGTCGCAGGGACTTCCCTTGCGGCAGTGGCCGCCGTGCCCCTGGTGCACCGCGATGGGCAGGGGGAAGGGGTGCAGCCCTGCCTGCTCAAGGCGCGAGCGCAGCCAGGCGATGTCTGGTTCGTCCTCCAGGGGTGGGTGCGGGTAGGGCGGCGCTGCCGGGTCGGTTGGGTCCGCCCCGCGCAGTCCGTGCACCCACATGCGCTCCTCCGCAAGATCGTACCATGGCGCAAGATCGTCGTAGCTGATCGGCCACGCCGGGGCGGAGCCGTCGGGAAAACGCTTCTCTTCGAAGTCCTGCCTGCGCAGGCGGAATGCGCTGCCCCCGAAGAACTTGCTGCTGCCGCCCACGTTGTAGTACACCCGGGGGCGAAAGGGCGAGCCATCGCCGTCGAGCCACATCTCCGTCGGCTCGTAGCGTCCCGCGGTGACCACCGCGTCGGGGTCCCAGTTCTCCGCTTCCTGCGGGACGTGACCGCCCCGTTCGAGGATCAGGATCTTCAGGCCGCTCTGCCGAAGGGACCACGCCAGGGCGCTGCCGCCGAGGCCCGCCCCGACGATGATCACGTCCCAGCGCGTCTCGATCATGGGGCTTGTCGTCTCAGACATCGTGCTCCGTGCGGGCGATGATGTCGTTCTGCGCCTCCGGTGAGAGGGTGGTGAAGAACGCCGAGTACCCCGCCACGCGCACCACCAGATCCCGGTAGTCCTCGGGCTTGTTCTGCGCAGCCAGGAGCGTTTCACGGTCCACCACGTTGTACTGCACGTGCCACCCCGCAAGCTCGCCGAAGAACCCCCGCAGCAGGTGCGCCAGCTTGATGGAAGTGTCGCTGTTCTCGAAGATCGAAGGTGGTACTTTCTGGTTCAGAAGGACGCCGCCGAGGATTTTCGCTGTGGGCAGCTTGGCCACCGAATGGAACACCGCCGTGGGTCCCGCCAGGTCCGTTCCCGCCGAAGGTGATGCCCCCTCCGCCAGCGGCGTGCCCGCTTTGCGCCCGT
Source organism: Spirochaeta sp. (assembly GCA_007117185.1). Taxonomy (GTDB): domain Bacteria; phylum Spirochaetota; class Spirochaetia; order DSM-27196; family Alkalispirochaetaceae; genus Alkalispirochaeta. The sequence goes on from SKHA01000330.1 coordinate 1,376, forward strand.
CCGGCGTCGCCGGAACCACCGCCCCGGAGGGAACGTTGGCGGAGATGCTGGAGGTACCGGCGTAGTACCGGCACCCGATCGGGCCGCGCCCGTCCCGGATCGTGCGGTAGTGTTCCAGCTCGTCGATGTAGCAGTTGTACCCCTCCACCAGCAGGCGGTCCACGTAGTCCTCGTCGTTGCCGAACTTGGGCGCCTGGTTGAGCAGCATCAGACGCACCGCTTCGCCCTCGGGCCCTTCGAAGTTGCTCTCCAGGTGGCGAGCCAGATCGGCGGGGGAGATCTTCTTCTCCTCGAAGACGAGCTTGCGGATCGCCGCCAGGGAGTTGCCCAGGTTGGCGATGCCCACCTGCAGACCCGAAACGAAGTCGTACTTTGACCCGCCCTCGTGCACGGTGAGTCCCCGTTCGATGCAGTCATCCACGAAAGCAGAACAGAGGATGTCCGGGGCCTCGGCCTCCAGGACCAGGTCGATGGCGGTATCGATGGCGACCCCCGCCTGGGCGTACCGGGCGATCTGCTCCTTCCAGGCGCTCATCACCTGATCGAAGGAAGTGAACTCGGGGAGGGAACCGCTGCCGGGAAAGAAGCGCTTGCCCGAGGTGGTGTCGGTGCCGTCGTTGAGGGCCGCCAGAAAGACGCGCATGAAGTTGATGAAGTGCTTGCCGGTGCAGCGGTAGCCCCACTTGCCCGGCACGGCCACCTCGATGCACCCGATGGCGGAGTAGTCGTAGGCATCTTCCTTTTCCACTCCCAGCTCGATGAACGAAGGGATCACGATCTCGTCGTTATTGAACGCGGGCATGCCGAACCCCTTGCGCACCACCTCCAGACACTCCTGGAGAAACTCGTCGCTCATCCCCTTGTGGAACCGCACCGAGAGGTTCGGCTGGGTGAGCTTTGTCTCGCCGACGGAACGGAGGATCAGGAAGCTCAGTTCGTTAACCGCGTCCCGACCGTCACGGGTCTGACCGCCGATCGTCACGTTCTGGTACAGGGGACTGCCGGCGGAGTAGCGCGTGTGGGACCACGAGCGGATCTTGTTTACCGACAGGAGGTTTACCCAGGTATTCTCCAGCAGCTCCATCGCCGTGTCCGGGGTTATTCGCCCGGCGTCGCGGTCGGCGCGGTAGAAGGGGTAGAGGTACTGGTCCATCCGCCCGAGGGACACCGAATGGCCGTTACTCTCGATCTGCAGGGCCAGCTGAATGAACCAGGTAAGCTGCAGCGCCTGGTGGAACGTGGCCGGCGGCGCGTCGGCGATGGCGCGACAGTTTTCTTCGATCAGCGTGAGCTCCGCCCGGCGAGCCGCGCCGGGGACAACGCCGGTGTCAGTCGCCGGGGTCGAGGCCAGCTCCGCTGCAAGGTCGGCGTAGCGCCGGATGAACGCCTGCAGCGCGGTGAGGCCGATATCCAGGGAGCGGTAGAACCCTTCCTTGCGCAGTCCCTCCCGGGTGGTGAGGTCGCACCCCTGGTGCAGCCGGCGAACCTGGCGGAGGTAATCTCCCAGCCCGCGTTGCAGCAGCGCTTCGGCGTTGATCGCGATATGGGCGTCTCCTGAAGTGAGGTTGCCTTCCGCGCGGATGATCCCCGCTTCGTGAATCTCCCGGAGCTGCGGTGCCATGAGCGCGCGTCCCTTGTCCAGGGTGGTCTTGCCG
>SKHA01000340.1 GCA_007117185.1 Spirochaeta sp.
AGGTTCGCGCGATGAGAAAACTCCTGTTTGTCGGGCAGCTTCAGCATCTGATGCTCCTGTTGCTCCTGGTTCCGGGGCTGGTTCAGCTCGCCGGGGTCCCCCTTCAGGGTAATTCCTGGCTGGGGGAGTTCGAGAGCGTCCAGGGCCACCTGGAGACGTTTGTCAAAGAGCGCCCGGTGGCCAAGGGTGCCACCGAAAAGGGGCAGGTCACGGTGGATGACGTGGCGTGGTTCCGGGCGCGGATGGCTGACGGTGCGGTAGGCACGGTGGAGGTGTCCCGCTTTGCCACGGGCACCCTGGACGACCTGCGGGTATGGATCTACGGCGAGAAGGGTGCGCTCCACTTCGACCTGATGGACGCGAGCTACCTTCAGTGGTTCGACGAGAGCCTGCCTGCCGGAAGCTACGGCGGCGAGCGGGGGTGGCAGAAGCTGCAGACAGTGCAGTACTACCCCGGCGCCCAGACGCCCCCGGCGCGGGCACCCATCGGGTGGAACCGTGCCCACACGGAGAACCAGTTCCAGTTCCTCAAAGCGGTGACGGAAGGTCGGGAGCCCTCCCCGGGGATCCTCGACGGCCTGCGGGTGCAGCTGGTGATGGACGCGGTGGAGCGTTCCGCCGCGGAGGGTGGCCGAAGCGTCCCGGTGGAGACGGAATAGGCGCCAGACCGCCTGCCCTCAGAAGTACGCCACAGCGTTCAGGAGATGGTGCATAGGGTGTTCGCCGTCCTGCGGGTCACCGGCGTGGGTGATCGCGATCCATCGGTAGGCGATGCCCGGCTCCAGATACCGTCGAATCAACGAGGGTGAGGGGAACCGCGCCTCTACAGCGTTCCCGGCGATGACGAACGTCCCATTTGACAGAACGGTGAAACGGCGCTGATCATTCTGCCAGCGAAACGCCACCGCCTCCCAGCGATCGTTCCATGGTGCCCAGCTTACCTGAAAACCGAAATGCTCCTGGTGAGGGCGGAAGTCGATGAATACCTTGTACGAGGGGATGGTGTCCCGGGTGATCTCTCCGTCTGAAACAACGAACCGGAAGTAGACAGCATCCTCGTCCTGGGCGAGGTACACTGCTTCGATCTCTGTTGCCGGTTTCTCACCCGGTGTCTGAAAGTACCTGCCGGGTGACCGGGCGTCGAACAGCGGCGGCACGCCCTCCCAATCGGAGAATTCGCCGTCGACGACGATGTTCCGGTAGGGAATACGACGGTAGCGCTCGGTAATGACGCGATCCAGGGAGGTGATCACCGGTTGCAACGGGGTGCCGGTGGCCAGTTGTGGTCGCGCCCTCACGGACTGTTCAGCAGATGGGGCAAGCCCCGTCGGGGTGCGCAGCTCTGTCTGTCGGCGAAGCAGATCCCGCCAGAGGGTGTAGCGTTGCCGGGCAAGATCGGCGCTTGCCGGTGGTCCTGACGACGGGTTCTGCCCGGACGCCGATTCCAGTTCAGCCACGATCCGCTCCAGTTCCCGCTGTGCTGCCTCGTGGTTTCCCGCTCCGACGAGTTCCCGCACCCCCGCATCCAGTCTGGCCAGGTAGCGCTCCTCTTCCCGGGTGAGCAGCGGAATGGGAACCTCCACCAGCGTCTCCATGTCCGGCTCGATGACGACGTCCCCCTGAAATATCGTCTCGATTTCCGTCAGGCGTTCCTGGGTGACCACCAGCCGGTGGTTGCCCGTGACCAGTGAGTCCTGCCGGAGGGGTCCCGAACCGAGGTCGGCGCCACCGAGGGAGACCCGGTAGCTTCCGGGAGGCCCCTGGTGGGTTATCCGCAGGGAGCCGTAGGCGATGTCCCTGCCCACCAGCCCGGACAGGATGGTGGTGGTAAGCCGGTCTGCGGCGTCGAACACCGCAAAGAGATCCTCCGCGCGTTCCCGTGCAGCCACGGTGAAATCCCGCTCCGCGCCGGTATACACCTGCGCGGAGATGACAAATCCCCGTCCGGATGCGCCGCCGACGGTGGCGGCGGCGCTGTCGCGCTCCAGGGAGATATAGACGGCGTTGTCGCTGTCCAGCTCGGCCAGTACCTGCGCGGGGGTTCGGCGGTGCATCTCCGACGGTGAGCCCCCCTCCAGTATAGTTGGCAGGAACCGCCCCTGGAGGCGCAGGTTAAGGCTCAAGGTATTCCGGATCGTCCCAGCCAGGACATCCAGGGTGGTGTCCCCGGTGAGGTTCTCCAACGGCATCAGTACCACCCGGATCATCTCTGTCGCGGATGGGTCAGTATCCTCGGGGAAGGCAGGAAAGGGCGTCCACACACCGGTGATGGCGACAAGGAACAACAGGAGGGTTCGGTTCTGCAAGGCGTTCAGTCTCTTCCTCATCGTCCTCTTCCTCATCCGGTCGTCCTTTTCTCAGGGTGGACCCAGGTCAATACACAGCTGCAACAACTCTGTCAGTTCAGGAGCATCCAGCATTGAGCGCTCCCAACCGGGGTGGGTCGGCACCGCCAGGCCCTGCTGGATCACCAGTGAATACTGTGTGTCACCGTGGATGAACGTTCCCAGAGTGTGCAGCGTCCCGTACTGCGGCCCTGATATCGCCCCACTTCTGGGCCTGAACACCATCTCAAACTGGTACAGCACCGCTGCGGGGCCCACCAGCAGCCAGCGTTCCTCGTCGGGTACCACCGGGTCCATAGCCTGAAAGCGGGCAAACTCCCCGTCCAGTCGGTGATCTCCCCGGAAGAGGGAAACTACTGTGAACGTGGCTGCGTCGTAGTCGTGACGCAACGAGATTCCACCGGGACGGTCTGTGATCCACCGCCACTGATTGCTGTGCCGGTAGAACGTGGGTGTTTCAGGAGCAGCACGCCCATCCTGATGCGGTCCGGTGAGGCGGTGGTTGGCGACGAACGCGTCTGCATCGCAGGTTTCACAGAGAAACTGGAAAGCGAGAATGTCGAACCGCCCATCCAGGGGAGCGATGAGGTTTTCCGGGGTTGTCCCGGTGATGACGACGGTGATGCGTCCAGGATCGGTGAGCACGTAGTAGCGAAGGGTCTGCGGCGGCTGCCCGTCGCCAAA
>SKHA01000278.1 GCA_007117185.1 Spirochaeta sp.
CTGAACGTGCGCAGCCGGCTGGCTCTCTTTTTTGGCGAGGAGTATCGCTTTCTGATCCGAAGTGCCCCCGGAGCGGGGACGGAGATCACCCTGCGGTTGCCCCTCCACCTCACGGCGGAAATGTATGGATTACACGATTCTCATAGCCGATGACGAACCGCTGGAGCGGGAAGCCCTGGAGAAGTTGCTCAAGCGGCACGCCCCCGGGGATGCCCGCATCCTGGTTGCTCCCAACGGGACGGTAGCAGCTGAACTGGGTTCGGCCCAGCCGGTGGACATCGCGCTGCTGGATATCCGTATGCCCGGAATGAGCGGTCTCGAAGCGGCGGGGGTGATTCGGGAGCGCAACCCCGATGCGCGTCTGGTTTTCCTCTCGGCGTTCGACTATTTCGAGTACGCCCGTGAAGCGATTCGACTCCGGGCGGAAGACTACCTGATTAAACCGGTGGAAGACGAGGCGGTGGTGCGGGTCCTCAATCGCCTGGTGCAGGATCTCTCCCGCGCCGCCGGCAGTCATACAGAACGTCTTCAGGAAGCGACCCGCTTTGTGGAAAGCGAAATCATGGACGACATGATTCAGGGTGAAGCGGAACCGGAAATGATTAAACACGCCCTCAACCTGCTGGAGATAGAAGACACTGCCGGATACGCGCTGGTGGTGCAGCCGGATCTGGAACGATATCCCTTCCGGCTGGAGACGACGGCGCAGAAACGAGCGGTGGTTCTGCGGTATATGCGGGCCCTGCGAAGCGAGCTGAGCGGTGTGTTCAGAAGAATGCTGCTGCGGGCGCGACCGGAGGAGGGTATCCTGCTGTGCCTGCAGGAGAAGACCCCCTCCGGCGAAGAAGCGATTCGCGCCGCCCTGGCGCGCCTGCCGGGAACAACGGGTCTCTCATCAGTATTTGAGCTCTCCCGGCGCTTCGAGACTATTCTGACGGTGCCGGAGATTCTTCCCGGACTCCGACGGACTCTTCGTCTCACGCACCGGGAAGGGGTAGAGATGGACTCCCGGACGGTGCAACGACTCTTCACGGCGCTGCTGAAGGGAGAGGAGGAGCGTGCCCGCTCTCTGACTGAGCAGCTCTGGCTGGAGATCCTTCCCGTCTCCCGGGAGAGCAGCCCCCGGGACAGCATGTTGGAGATTCTCTGCTACCTTCGGCAGAGTGCGCGGATGCAGGGCGTCACCCCGCCGGAACTGGCGATTCGTGAGTCCACGGCGATCCAGGACCGGGATGAATTGCGTTCTGCGTTCACCCAGGAAGTACTTGCTCTGCTTCAACGGGACAACCCCGTCGAGAACGGTCAGACCCGGGCGATCAGGTTTTGGATGGAACAGCACTATTGCGAAGCGGTAACGCTGTCTGAACTGGCGGCGCACCTGGGGGTATCGGTGCACCACTGCAGCAGAACGGTGTCCCGGGCCCTTGGGGTACCTTTTTCCCGATACCTGAATACCCTCCGGGTGCGCCGTGCCGGAGAACTTCTGGCCACTACCACCATGACGGTCAAGGAAATCGCCGATCAGACGGGATTCCGGGAGCCCAACTACCTCTCCCGGGTCTTCACCGAGCTGGAAGGGATCTCGCCGACAGAGTTTCGCTCCCAGCGCCGGACTCGTTAGACAAGAATGTATAGAAATAGACATCATTCTGTAGTGCAGGATCCCTGATGCGGGTGGATGCTGAATCAACACGTATTCCAAGGGAGGTTTTCATGAAGAAAACAGTGATGATGATGTTGATCGTTCTTCTTGCCGCTACCGGAGCGTTTGCCAGTGGTCAACGCGAGGCTGCCGCACCGGCACAGCAGACGATAACGATGCGCCTGGCGGAAACCCACGCCCAGGATTATCCCACCACACGAGGCAACTACCACTTCGCCGAGTTGGTGGAGGAGCGCACCAACGGTCGTATCAAGATCGAGGTGTACCACTCGGCGCAGCTCGGTGAAGAACGAGCAGCGATCGAACAGGTTCAGTTTGGCGCGATCGACTTTACCCGCGTCTCCATTTCGCCTCTGGCGGCGTTCTCACCCGGTCTGGACGCGATGCAGATGCCCTTCCTCTACCGTGACGGCGCTCACATGTGGAACGTCCTGCTTGGACCGATTGGAGACGAGATGCTGGCCAGCGTTGAAGACGCAGGGTTTATCGGGTTGGCGTGGTACGACTCGGGTGCCCGCAACTTCTACAACTCTGTCCGCCCGATTCGCACCGTTGCCGACATGCAGGGGCTGAGAATCCGCGTGCAGGAAAGCCGCCTCATGGTCGGGCTGGTGGAAGCCCTGGGTGCAGTAGCAACCCCGATGCCCTTTGGTGAAGTCTACAGCGCACTCCAGACCGGCGTCATCGACGGTGCCGAGAACAACTGGCCCAGCTACTACTCTACCAGCCACTATGAGGTAGCCCAGTACTTCACCCTGAACGGCCACACCCGGGTTCCGGAGATCCTGGTGGCCAGTAAGATCGCCATGGACCGCTTGAGTCCGGAAGACCAGCAGATCATCCGCCAGGCAGCCCGCGATTCCATCGATTTCCAGCGAGAACAGTGGGAAGCGTTTGAGAAAGTCTCTGAAGACGAGATCCGCGCCGCCGGCAACCAGATCGTGGACGGTCTCACTCCGGAGAACTACCAGCAGTTCCGGGCCCGTATGCAACCCCTTTACGACGAACTGAGTCCCGCTGCCGCCGCGATGGTGGAACGGATTCAGGCTGTTCAATAATTAGTTCAGCACAGCTACCCGGTGTGGTAGTAGAATAACCGAGAGCGTCCGCAGCGGAAGAACCTCAGGTTCTCCGCAGCGGGCCTCTCTTCTATCTTTGTGAGAAGGGGGCTCCATGCACATACCGGGACCGCTGCGCCTTGTCCTTCAGACGGTGAACCGCCTCTTTGACGGATTCTTCCGGATTGCGCTTGTATTCGCCCAGATATTACTGACAGCGATGGTGCTGCTCATTTTCGTGAATGTCTTCATGCGCTACGTGCTCAGATCCGGAATAACCTGGTCAGAGGAGATCGCTCTGCTCC
>SKHA01000209.1 GCA_007117185.1 Spirochaeta sp.
CAGCGCAGCGGATGTGTAGGGGTTCTGCGGCAACAGCTCAAGAGGGATCCCGAACGTCTCTGCCACCCCTTCGCCCGTACGCGCTGCCACCTCTGCCGGTGGCATTACGCGCTCCAGGGCATCCCGAAGCAGGCGGAACGATGGCAACCCCGGAAGCCCCGCAGCCCCCTGGGCGATCTGCCCGGCGGTATGCGGGGCGTGATCGCTCTCGATCCAGTCAAGATCACCGGCCAGCAGATGGCGCCACAACGCCTGCCTGTGGGCGTCGCTGCGGATCGGTGGATTGACCCGCCATCCGTTGGTGGCGGGGCAGAGGATGTGCGCCGGGGTGACTCCCGCGGTGAGGCGAAACGGGAGACCCTGCCGCTCAGCGGCGATCAGCACGGCGGTATCGGGGTGGGTCACGTGGACGATGTGCATCGTACCTCGGAATCCCGCCGCTTCCGCCAGCGCGAGCTGCGTCTGTACCGAGGCCACCTCCGCCAGGGGGGGGCGGGCGCGCTGGTGCGAGAGGGGCTCCCGGGGGTTCCATACCTCAGGTCTGAGCAGGTCCTCCCTCTCCGCGTGGACAGCGACAACCCCGTGGTAGCCTTGCCGGGCGAGAGTCTGCCAGACAACCAGCTGCTCCGCTACGGATGTCACCCCCATGTTCCCGGTGGAATGCCCTGCGAAGAGCTTGAACCCTACCACCCGGGGAAACAACCTTCGCCAGGCCGTAACCATCTCCGAGATCTGCCGGGGATCCGCGGTAAGCCCACCGTAGATACCGTGGAAGATCTCGCCGCCGGATTGTTCCTTCAGGGCGGCCAGCGCGCGGTCACCATCGTGGATGCGCCGCAATAGCAACTCCTCGCTGGTGAGGGCAGGGTCGGTGTTGGGCATCTCGAAGAGCGCCGAGATCCCGCACCGCCAGCCTACGGAGAAGCCGTGCAGGAGCGTCTCCTTCCCGGACTGCTTCCAGTCGCGCAGGTGAACGTGGGGATCGATCATCACGGTCATTTGTCCTCCCACTGCTCGGCGGATACCAGGGTGCCGCTGTGGCAGGTGAGGATCCCGCGGTTGTGACACGCCCCGCAGAGCCCCACACCGCAGAGCATCGATTGTTCCAGCGAGACGGTGACCTGATCCCGGCGGTACCCTGCCGCCAGGGCGCGCCGGAGTCCTTCCTTCATGAACGGTTCGGGGCCGATCAGATAGAGCCGGTCTGCAACCGCCGGTTCGATCGCATCCAGGACTCGCCCCGGGGTCCCTTCGTCGGCAACGCAGGAAACAGTCCCCAGCCGGTAGAGCTCCGTGTCCCGCTGCAGCGGCTGCCGCGTCTTTCCGTCCCTGAGTCCCACCAGCGCCGTCACCGCGAAGGAGGCAGCGCAGAGCTCCCTCACCAGCGAGGGGAGCAGCGCCATCCCGCTGCCCCCGGCGATGATCAGCGCCCGGGGTGGCACGCTCGCCGCAGGCCCCCTGGCCACGGCGTTGTCATTGTGAGGGCTCGTCCTGCCCGCCGGCATTGGCGTGCCGTAGGGCCCGCGCACAAATATCCGCTCTCCCGGGGTCATCCGACCCAGAGCCTCGGTGAAGGGCCCCCGGCGGGCCACGAGAAACCGCAACGGCGCGCTGCCCGCCGGTGAAAACGGCTTCTCTCCCACACCGGGAATCCAGAGGAAGCATACCTGCCCGCTGCGGTATTCAAGGGACGCACCGTCCCCCTCCAGCGCAATATCTACCTCAAACAGCCGTTCATCCAGCTCCTCCCGGTGGACCACCCGTGCCGGGCGAAACCTCATCCCCGCGCTGCCTCGCAGGGAGTAGCCTTCGCCGGGCTGCTTCCGTTCCCCCCGGGCGATCTCCTCAAGGAACGCCGGCCATTGCTGCTGGTGCACCCGGGCCAGTGCGCTGCCCACCCCGACAACGGTGGCCCCTGCCTCAATCAGGGCGAGGGCCTGGTGGTGGCTCTCAACGCCGCCCATCCCGATGATCGGCAGATCCCCACCGACGGCCTGTCGAACAGTGGTGACGCACTCCACTGCTCGTTCGCGAATCCAGCGCCCACTCTTGCCCCCGCGCCCCTCCGGGGGGTTGGAGAGGATCGATGCCCCGCTGTGAGGTTCTGTGTATACCTGCGGGTCCGCAGTGTTGATCGCCACCAGCCCCGCGGCGCCGGCGCCCACCGCTCTCACCGCGATCTCGGCGATCCGGTCCGTATTGGGGGTCAACTTCACGTAGACCGGCGTCGCACCGCACTCCCTCACCACCGCCCGGGTGTACATCTCCACCGCATCGGGGTCCGCGCCGATAGCGCTGCCATAGTGGCCCCTGGCGTGGGGGCAGGAGAAGTTGAGTTCCAGCATCTCCCCCAGCGGCGCCAGGGCGCGGGCAAGGTGGGCAAACGCCTCGGGGGTGTCCCCTGCCAGGGAGATATTCAAAACTGTTCCCCGAGGCCAGGGGTGGCGGCGGCGCAGGTTCTGCAGCGCCGTCAGCTCCCGAACAGTCGCCTCAAGGCCGGGGTTGCGCAGCCCCACGGCGTTACCGAACGAGCCCGGCGACGCCTCGGTGAGAATCGGCTCCCGATTGCCCGGGTTCGCCTCGACCTGGATGCTCTTGGTGGTTACGACGCTGGCGATGGTGTTGCGGGCGAACCAGTCCAGCATCGTCGCGTTGGTACTGGCTACACCGCTGACGGTGGCTAGTGAGATGCTCACAGCGCCAGCGACCTGGTGGCGCTGACAAGGGCGTCCAGAATCACCTCTTTTCGTGCGGCGGCGTCCAGTGGAGGTGCTGCTGTACCCCAGGGGGTGAGGATCCCGCTGGAGAGGTTTATCCTGACCAGCTCCCGGGGGTAGCCCGTCTCCTTCAGGATCATCATCACCTCTTCGGCGCTGCCCCCCTGCCGGCCGACTCCAGGGATGAGCACCGGCATCACCGCGGCCCCGCCGCCTGCCCCGCCGCCGGCTGACACGTGAGAACTCAGGATCTGCTCCAGCGTCTGTCTCAGCACCTGCGGGGCAG
>SKHA01000130.1 GCA_007117185.1 Spirochaeta sp.
CGTTGACCTCCGTAAAGAATGTTTCGGGCAGGAAGCTAAAAGAAATATCCCCGGTGTTGTCACCCACGGAACGCGCCGCCCCCGCAAAGAAGCCGTCGGTGTCGAACTGCAGCTCAACCAGATTGGCCGGCAGTTCCTGGTACTCCACACTCACCACCACCGTTGCGCCCTCGATACTGGCGGCCTGTGTCTCCAGCTGGTAGGAGCCGTCAGATTCCGTGACCGTCTCTGCGATCTTCTCGCCGTCCATCCAGAGTTCCACGTAGGCACCGCCAAGGGGTTCCGGTGGCAGATCATCACCCTCCCCCTCCATTGACAACCGGACAACTCCGGACACGGTGATCGACGGTGCAGGAGTCGCAGATTCCTCTGGTATCGTCTCCAGGATAGTTTCCTCCGGTGTTGAGGAATCCGGATCGGCGGTACCAACAGGGTTCTCACAACCGGCAAAGAAGAGTGCTAACGCAACCAGCAACAGTACCTTCATACCTACCTCCAAACGCACGATGTACGTCAAAAAATAGCACCGGGGTATTGCTGAGTATATACGTAATATTACGTATATTGCCCTGAAATCGGGAGAAATAGCTGCGGGATTGGGTGCAGCGATTCATACGTTCGCCTGCACTCCCGGCGCCACCTGCCCCCCGCCCGCCCCAGGCGCCCTGATCTTCGGGTGGGTCAGGTCTTGAGACAACACGCCACAGCTCCTGTTCACACACCGGTTGATCTTCATGAGCAAAAAAACAACAATCTTCACGAAACGTGTATGGCTTACACGAAACGTGTAGTCCCGTCACGAATTGCAGGATAAACCGACGGTATTCCTGGCGCGTTTTTTGCTTACTGCTTGATGTCATCATGCAGAGATCATTCATGGAGCAGATAATGAGTTCTGCCGCGGAAACAACTGACGAAACCTCACCGGATCCGACAACAGCTATTGATACGTTGCTGACAACACCCTATCGCGGCCCCGGAGACGAGCCGAATCTCATCGAAGCGATCACCCGCTTTGAGGACCCACTGCTGGTTCAACTGTTCAAACCGCTCCTGGACCGACTGCACGCCGGAGACGGCCCTCCGCCGACGGTGCTGCACAGGGAGATTAGCGAGCTTCGCGACCGCATGGCCCTGCCGGTCAGCAGGTTTGGGTTGCACCAGGAATGCCTGCTTCTTCCGGAAAACAGCGGTACACTGGCGGTGCTGGGTGAGCCAGGTCTGGGCAAGACGTTTCTGTGGCGCGCAGTTCGGCGCTCTCTCGGCCGAATGAAATCACCGGTACTGATGGTATATCACAAAAGTCCCCAGAGTGAGGCGATTCCCTATTCCCTGTACGGCAACCTGCTGAACCAGTTGCTGTATCCGTTGAGCCGGCACGACCGGGAGACAACGATCCATTCCATTCTGGACAGAACAGGACAGTACCAGTCCGTACGGCCCCTGGTGTTATCGATTCTCGGCGAACCCCTCTCCCATGACGAGGGTCCTTCCAGCCGGACCACCGACCCGGCAACGCTGGCTCTGGTGGTGGTTGATTTCCTGAAAGCGCGCATGGAGCTGTCGGAGATGCGCCACGCCATCGTGGTCGTTGACGACCTGCAATGGGTAGACGACGCTTCCCTGGTGGTTTTGCAGGAACTGTATACCCGCCCACGCCCAACAGCGCTGTTGCTTCTCGGCAGGCCAGAGGCGCGATCCCGCCTGCCGGACACCGGCAGACTCCCGCTCCACACACTCAACCCTCTCTCCCGGGATGAGGCAACGTCTCTCATCCAATCGTTGGTTTCACGGGATCCGGGGCTTCTTGACGATCCCAGACTCTCCCGATGGATTCTGGAACGAAGTCAGGGAAATCCCCTGGCAATCGTCGAGATCATGCGCAGCACTCGCCGCACCCGCCACCTCTCAACTGAGGTCTTCCGATCCCCGGAACTGATTATTCCCGCGGTGATGGAGGGGATCAGCAGTTCCGCCTGGATGCTTGCCATGAGAATGGCTCTGCTCCTCCCCCCCGTTTCGATAGCGTCGCTCCACCGGATGCCTGGCTTTTCCCGGGCTAGCTTCTCCCAATGCGTGAACGAACTCCTTGAAGCAGGAACGATAGAGTGGGAGACACCCGACGAGGTGGTCATGTTTCATCACGACCTCATTGAAGAATATGTCCGCTCCAATGCACTGGAAGACGCCGATGCTGTGGCGGACGCTTTGGGCGTACTGCAGGATGCGGCGATCGCTGGCGATACCCGGGCCGGGTACAGCGTGGCCCGGATGCTCTGCCGCAACAGCGCGGTACTTCCGCAGGCGGTTTCGATTACTCTGCTCCGCGGTGCAGCACGTCGAGCTTTGGAGCTTCTTGTCGCCAGTGACGCCCTTGCGTTTGCCCGGCAGGCGCTGGAACTGGCCGGCCAGCGCGACGTGGAGCTGCAGACCATCGCCCACGAAGCGGCCTTTCTGATGGATGACGGCGAGGCGATGAGCCACCATTTTCGGTGGATTCGTGCCGAAGGAACACTCATCGAGGTGAACCGTGCCCGCTCATTGTGGGTAACACGGGCATACGGAAAGTTGTGGATCCGCGGTGCCCTTCGTATCGGATGGCTCATCCTGCAGGAGCTGGAGGCTGTGCCTCCCGGCAGCATCGAAGACGCCACCTACCGGGCCCGACAGAACAAGGCGGCCCGACGGTTTCTCCGTTTCCGCCATCCCCCGCTCCTGCGGCGCAAGCTGGAAAGAACTCCCCTGGCCACCGACCCGCGGACGGCGTTGACAGCAGCCACCGCCGGACGGGTGCTTCTTCCCATGATGACGATCTACCCGGACGAACTGGCGATCCTGGCGCATATCATTCTCAACGACAGCGTCACTCGGGGGCTGCACCCCTACAGCGGTTTCGGCTTCATCTGCTGGTCCATCGTCAGCGCGATCCAGGGTGATCCGGTGCGAAAACGGATGGTCCTGGGCACCAGCGCACGGCAGATCGCGGCGGCGGGTCGAGCCGGTCCCAACGGCGAGATCGCCTACCATTCTACTGTTACCTACGCGACCCTCCTGGCATCGCACTGGCAACTGAAAGCAGAAGATGTTGAGGCGCAGTCGTACGAGCACTACCGCCGCGGTCTGGAACTGGGCAATTACGAGGCAGCGTCTCACGCGATTCACGTGGCTCTCACTCACAGCCTCTTTCTGCGGGGGCACCCGCTGGCAGAGTTGTTTGTGATGATCGACGAACGCCGCCGGGAGGTGGAACAGCTGGGGATGACCCGGGTCTCCCGAGCGATGGCGAAGTTTCAGCAGGCGGTGGAGTGTCTGCTGGGCAGGACGGAGAACCCCCTGGTACTCACCGGATCCATCTGTACCGAGGAGGAGGAGTGGCGTCGGATCACCCGGGCAGAAGATAACCTGGCAATCGCCGGTTTTCGCCTGCTCAAGGGGATGCTGGCGATCTTTGAGGATCGCAAGGAGGAAGCATTTGAGACCCTCACCCTCTGGTTTGAGGCATCCCGGTACCTCGCTGCCCTGACAAGTCTGAGTGCCGTCTGGTTTTACCAGGGTCTGCTGGCGGCATCCCTGGGGAATCTCGCCGTCCTGGAGGATTGCCTGCGCTTTCTCCGTCGTCTGGAGTGGACGCCGGACAACCATCACCGATACCTTGCCCTGGCAGCGGCTCGCAGTGAAATTCACGGAAACCACGCACGGTCCGACCGTATCCTCACCTCAGCAATCTCAGAGGCCCTTGCCAGAGGGTTCTACAACGAGGCGGCCCTGCTGGCAGAGCGCCATGGCCAGAGTCTTTACCAGCGAGACCGTGTTGGCAAGGCATTGGAGAGGCTGATCCTGGCACGCAGCCTGTACCAGATGTGGGGTGCTTCGGGACCAGTGCGCCGTATCGATGCTCGAATGGAGGCCCTGGCGCCCCCGCATTCTGTGGTTGAAGCATACTCCCGGAAAACTGAACGGGAGCTTCGCTCCACCCAGCGCCGGGCAGAGATGCTCTTTGAAGCGATTCCGGAAGGGCTGATGCTGTTGAACCGCTTTGCGGGGATTCTCTTCCACAACAGCGCTGCAGAACGCTTTTTCTCACAGGATTCCGATCAGGTCAGCGTCCTGGACACGGGAATACGAAGCCGAATCCTCCCGCTGGTGGCAACTGCTGCAGAAACACTGAAGATTCAAACTACGGAGTTCCAGTGGGAGGGAAGGATTCTGACGGTGGAGATCACCCCCGCCCCGCAGGAGGCGGGTGAGAGGATCCTTGTGGCGGTCATTTCCGACGTAACCCGGCAACGAGACCACGAACGGACAATGATTCTCTCGGACCGCATGGCCTCTCTGGGTATGCTCGCCGCCACCGTGGCTCATGAGGTGGGAAACCCCAACCATATCATTCACCTCAACGCCCAGTCCCTGAAGATCATGCTGGAAGGCAGCGAGCGACAGGATTTGACGGAAGCGGTTGAGAGCATCATGGTCGGAACCGAGCGGATAACCGAGGTAGTCAAAGAGGTGACAGAGTACGGAAAAACCGGCCGCAGCGACGATTTCGTCCTCGTGGATCCTCGCGAAATATGCCGCCGGGTTCTCCGGTTTTCCCGTCTTCTTGCCCAGCGGTACACCACAGCGATTGTCTTTCAGGAGCCCCCGGAGAAAAAGAACGTTCCGCTGGTCTCCGCAATTGCGGGGCAGCTGGAACAGGCGCTGATAAACCTCATCCGCAACGCCTGCGAGGCCCTTCCGGACCGCAGCGCCCGATTGCGTCTCCGTCTGCGGGTAACCGCAGCGGGAGTCGAGATCAGTGTCGCCAACCAGGGAGCGGCGTTTGACCCCGGGGAAATTACCCCGTTCCATTCGGGCCACCCGGAAGATGGCGGAGTTGGTCTGGGGCTGCCGATTGTCCAGACCATCGTGGAACGCCATGGCGGAACACTCCGCTTTACCTCCGAGGAGGAGTATCCTACGGTGGTGGCGATCACTCTTCCGCAGACGTCCCCAGATAGCGACGCAGCCGATTGGAAAACGCCTGGGGAGAGAGACCAACCGCCGCGGCCGCCGCGCCCCGGTTCCCGGGATGACGACGGTCCGCTTCCATCAGCAGGGCTCTGATCAGCTCGGCCGGAGTGGGCAGCATCTCCGGGAACGCCACCCCTCCCTCGGAGGGTTCCACCGAGGCTGGTCGAACGGGGAGCTTTGCCACAGTTTCCCAGCTCGAGGAGATCAGGGCGCGCAATACATGCTGCTGCAGTTCCCGCACGTTTCCGGGCAGGCGAAGCTTCTGAATCTCCCGGAGCACCGCCGGAGGTACCGGCAGTGGCGCCTTCCCGATGCGCTCTGCCTCCCGGCGGATCAGTTCATCCAGAATGGCGGGGATATCCTCCACACGCTCCCTCAGAGGAGGAATGGTTACCTGGTGGGTTGCGATACGGTAGTACAGGTCGCGGCGGAACGTTCCGTCTGCCACCGCCTCTTCCAGATCACGATTCGTGGCGCAGATAATCCTGGCGGTGCTGAACTCCTGCCGGTCACTCCCCAGAGGGCGGTACTCACCGGTGTCCAGAAGCCGCAGCAACCGGGTTTGCGATTCCATCGGCATCTCGCCGATTTCATCCAGGAACAGGGTGCCCCGGGACGCAGCATGCACCAGCCCCTCTCGGGGCGCATCCGCCCCGGTGAACGCCCCCCGGCGGTGACCGAAGAGGGTGTCGGAAAAGACATGATCGTCCACACCACCCAGGTTTACCGGAACAAACTCCCCCGCCCGGCGGGAAGCGTGGTGAATACCCCGGGCGATGAGCTCTTTGCCAACACCAGTCTCACCGCAGATCAGAACCACATCGGGCATGGGCGCCAGCAGTTCGAGGTACACAAAGATCCGCTGCATCACCTCGCTGACAAATCGAAACTCACGAAACGCTTCAGGTTGACGCGGTTCAGCCCGGGTGATAGCGGTGCGCAGCAACCGATTCTGGGCGATGGTGCGGCGGTGTTCCAGAGCGTTCCGCACCGCCTGGGGAATCCTGCTGGTGTCCGACCCCTTCACCAGAAAGTCGTACGCTCCGGACTTCATGCACTCCACCGCTACCGTGAGGTCGGTGGCACCGGTCACCACGATGACGATCGTTCCGGGGTACCGCGTGTGGACCTCCGCCAGCAACGACTCTCCCGACTCGCCGGGCATGGTCAGGTCCAGCAGGACCAGGGCGATCTCTTCGCTCTTCAGGATTTTCCGCGCCTCGTCGCCGTTCAATGCCTGGCGGATCTCCCGGTAGCCGTTCAACTCCAGCAGCTTCGCCTGACCTTTCAGAACCCCGACTTCATCGTCCACCAGCAGGATCGTCTCTGCTGTCGGCACCACATCACCGTCCCGCAAGGAACCGCTCCAGAACGGTGTAAAATGCCGGGCCAGCTTCGATCCAGGGCGAGTGGCTGCACCCTTCGCCGATCCACAGTTCCGCCCCCGGTATGGACGCCGCCATGGACGCTACATCCGCAGGATCGAAGTAATCCAGATCGCCGCCGCCTACCAGAGTTGGCACGCTGACCATCCCGAGATCTGCAGAGCGATCCCACCTGAGAATCTCGCCGGAAAGCTCAAACAGATTGTCCCCCAGAAAGTGCGCCAGAAACCCCGGATTCAGGTGGGCCAACCCCTCCTGGAAGGAGTCCGGCCAGGGGGCGCGACAGAAATGCGCCGGGAACCAGTACTTCTGGAGCAGCCCGGGGATCGCTGCGGGGTCCTCACCATTACGCTGCCGGTACTCACTATGAAACTCCGGTGGCAACGCCGCAACTCGCCGATCGATCCCGGAGCGGATCATCCGCCCGGAGGAGAAGCCGCTGAGGACAACCGCCCGCTCCAGATTTTCTGACACCGCCGGAGGAAGGGGCTGACGACAGATCAGCTCCAGCAGGACTGCGGCGCCAAAGGAGTGGCCAAGGACAGCGAAGGGTTGCGTGGCGTATCCTGCGCTGCGGACCCCTCCGATTACACCGGCAAGCTCATCGGCGGCGGCAGCCAGGGTGCGCGGGTACGAGCCGGGGTCATCCGGCCAGGTCCCCGCAGGGCGGTAGGTGTAGACCGCCCTGCTTCGGGCCAGCACATCGATCAGCTCGCGATAGAAGCTGTTTACCAGCCCCGGGCCACCGGGAACAAGGAGAACCCCCGGCTCCCCATCTCCAACTTTTTTTAGGGTCATGGGGCAAAAATAACAATTTTTCCGGTCACTGTGGAAGAAAGTTTCTTCCTGGGCAGGTATTCCCGGCCTGTCAGGCGGTCATGTAGCTACCACCCCAGCTCAACCTTCCAGAGCCAGCGTCCGGATCGCGTGGGGTCGCTGTCCTGGGACGACTGGAGATCGGTGGTCTTCCATTCGTACCCGGCACCCACGGAGATTCGATTTCCGCTGCCCATAGGAACTATCGCGTTCCCGAACAGTCGAAACGTCTGGAGCAGAACATTCAATTCTCCCGGCTCGAAAACGAACCCCGACTCGTCGTTGCCGAGTCCGAGGACCTCAAGCTGCAATCGATCCAGTCCATAGTCCAGTTCGATTTCCACGTGGGTCCACAGGTTGATACGGACGTTCTGGTCCCAGGCAAACCCGCCACTCGCCTGGGTGTCCAGGGAGCTTCCATCTGCAACCAACGGCGAAATCTCAATATCCTGTGCAAGCATGAAGATATACTGCGGGACGATCTCCGTGCGATAGCTGATGCTTACCGGATGTATACGAGCACTCAGCTCACCAGCGATAAGGGGCCCGATCCGTGTTGCAGTGTACTGGTTGCGAAAAACCTGCGGCACGTTGAAGATGAAGTTTCCTCGCTCAAGGACCTCCTGTTGATTCAGCGCTCCTCCTGCGCCTATTCCGACGTTCAACTGGCCCAGACGGCGGGCATATGTCAGGAGTTGAAGGTCCAGGTCGATAGTGCGCTGCTCTGTGTAGAGCAGGCTGTCAGGAAAACCATCCAGTTCCGATGCCAGCGCTGTATTCTCTACAGAACCAGAAAATGACGAAGAGAACGAGTCTGACCAGTGAAGCCGAACACCCGCGGCATTGCGGGCGCCCCCTTCCACGGGGAATGAACTGAAGGAGAAATCGGCGTTCTGGGCGAAGACGCCAGTCCCGGCAACAAGAAGAAGAAAGAGACGCGCCAGGATTCTCCCGGTCAACCTGGCAGGTGTTAATGCGGTTCTCATGGCGTCACCCTCGTGGGAACAAGGCGATTCGAGGTATCGCCGACTCCGAGCTGACCGTGATTATTTCGTCCCACCGCCCATAATGAGCCGTCAGCCATCACGAAAAATGAACGTTCTCTTCCAGCATGAATGCTTACCAACCCGCTATCATGTGGTAAGCTGATTTGAGTTGGCGTGACATTAACATTTTCCACCGTGCCAGTTCCCAGTTGCCCATATGCGTTATTCCCCATTACCCAGATGGTGTTGCTTCCACGGAGAACCATAGTGTGCCTGTCACCCAACGATACCTGATTTACATCTGACCAATCACTTACTTGCGTAAACGATGTTCTCATATCTTGATCGCCGAGACCTAACTGCCCACTGGAATTTGCTCCCGTTGCCCAAAGCGTGTTGCCTTCAAGAATTACCATGGAGTGACTGCAAGGCGAACAGTTAGAAGGGGCCGAAGTTTCAACAACCAGTACGTCAGACCACTCACCGACCTGTTCAGGCGTTACGATGATATCAAACCACTGAGATTTCGGAATACCAACAGCGTAACTCAGACCGGTTCCAAATAGTGTTCCATCCTGTTTCAGGAACACTGTAAAATCGTTTCCAGCTGAAATCGAACTAACGTCGTTGAATTCATTCAGCTGCACAGGCGTGGGTTGGTCTACGGTGTTGCCTATACCAATCTTTCCCTGACTATTTGCACCATAACCGAATACGTTTCCTCCGTCACGAAGCACCATCGTGTGGTTGCCAGAAGCCGCAACGTCAATAACATCATTCCAGTCTTCGATCTGCGCAATTGCTGGAGGGCTCCCAAATGCAACATTGTTCCACAACGTCTGATCACTTCTGATGTACACAGTTCGTGAACCAGCCGAGATAGCTTTTTCGATATCGTCAGATATAACAATGGGGATGGGAACTTCAAAGCCCTCGCCAAACTGCCGCCAATAGGACCTGAAAAAGACTTCCGACACTGAATTACCAAACCCCCAGAGGGTGCCGTCATTCTGCAGGACCAGCGTGTGCTCTCCACCAGCGGAAATCTGCTTGATTCCCGAATAGGTGAACGGCCGGATGTTCCAGCTAGATTCTCCCGTACTTACCTGGGCCCTCACACGCCAAAACCAGCTTCCTTCCTCTGGCAGCGGGGTGGTCAACTCGTAGCTGGTGGTGCCAGCGGACAGACTCGCTGTCTCGTGGAGCGTGCTGAAGTTTTGTTGTGCCGAGACCTGCACCTGGTAGCCGCTTGCGCCGGCGACCTCATTCCAGGTGAGAACCGGCATGGACTCCCAGGTGGCGCCCTGCATCTGGCTGGTTACGATCGGCGCGCTGGCATCAATAAGAAAGTAATCAAGGTCGTCGAAGGACAGCCAGGAGATAACCGACTGCTGCATACCAATGACGAAGGCCTGGGCTTCGCTGTTGTTGGGCTCGTGGATGTTCGGATTGACCACAGACGTAAGGTTGCCGGCGGGCACTTCCACACCAATGGAGTACTTCGTTTCTGTATTCATGGTTGCACCGGAGAATACGACTCGGTAGCCAGTCTCCTGATACGGTACGCGCAGGGTTGAAAGTCTCTCCCCGCCATATACCACCCGTCCGTCCGGAGCTATGACCGAAGGACGGATGCCAAACTGCTCAACATTGAAATTCAGGGTCAGGGGATCCCGGTGGAAACGAAAACTCACCGAGTCGTTCCAGACGTTACCGGACGCATCCTCCAGTTCAACGGCGACGATGAAGTCCTCCCATTCGTCGGTGATGGAACTGACGGAAAAGCTGACCGGAATGGTGCGGTCAGCCCCGGGAGCAATTGACTGCAGATTGTTGATCAGCTCTCCGGAGATAGTCATTCGCGGCGGGGCACTGACTGTGTATATCGGTGAGGACGAAACAACATCACCATCGTTGCGCACTCGGATCTGTGCGGCGTAGGTGGTTCCATCGGCAAAGAGATACGGATGCTCCTGCGGGTATACCGGTGTTGCCTTGAACTGGTATTGCTCGCCGGTGACCGTTACCGTTCCCACGTCCTCATCGTCATTCAGCGGGGTCACCTGCGTGGCGATAGCAACTGAATCCGGGACCACAACGTAGTCGCTGCCGGCGATGGCATCCTCAACCACGAAGCCACCCTGGGAATCGGTGGTAACGGTGCGTGTGTCCGAGGGGTTGGACACGTTTCGTATGACCACAGAGATACCGGCGACGCTGGAAATGCTTGATGCCTGGAGTGCATTTACCGACGCAGCGACACCACCGCGAAAGCGTACGGTGGAATCACCATCGCGAGTGAGGTAGTAAACACCACTACCCTGATCGACGCGCAAGGTACGTGGGTCAACACGGGTTATTACGCCGTCTCCCGCTTGCAACGTGATGCCGGTCTCCGTTGCAGAACTCCCGTAGTAGACCGTTGTACCGCGGCGGATCATCTCATCCCCGAAGTACCAGTTCTCAACCTGGTCGAGACGAATCCATCGACCCCAGTACGATTCCGGAATGGCGGCGCCCACACCAACGCCGTTTCCGTTCCCGTTCCCGTTTCCGTTCCCGAGGTTGTCATCACCAATCGGATCGACCTGAACAGGGCTGTTGCACGCCGTAAGGACTGTGGCAAAGATCAATGCCGCACAGACTATGAAATACCACCGAACGGAACGGGGAAATGCATTTCCTGACTTACCCATTACTGGAACCCTCCTGATGCTGTTTAAAAAAAACATTGATACGCACCCGGCAGGCCATTAGAAGCCCGACCCGGGACGCCGAACAAGTCGTAATCCGTGGGAATGAAACGCACCCTCACCGGGACGGAATAAGTTATTTGAACCGTAATGTGGCTGCAGATAGCGATCCTCGTGGGTGAAGCCGCCGCCGTGGTTGAGCCGGTACAGCCCGGAGGAAGGCCCGGTAGGATCAAC
>SKHA01000050.1 GCA_007117185.1 Spirochaeta sp.
CTCCACGCGGCGGTTCGCGGCGCGTCCCTCGTCTGTACTGTTGTCGCCGATCGGTTCGCTCCCGCCGCGTCCCTCGTACCGCAGCCGTCCCGGGGCAACACCCCGGGCGATCAGCTCGTCGGTGATCCGCCGTGCCCGCGCAACCGACAGTTCCACCTGGCTTCGGACCGTCCCGACATCTGCGGTGTGGCCGGTCACCAGGATCGTCCCGTCTCCCACCGACTTCAGGAGTTCCGCCAGCGCATCCAGTCGGCCCGTCTCGCCGGGAAGCAGGTTTGCCTGATCGGCAACGAACTGGAGATTCCGGATCGACAGGCGCACCCGGTCGTAAGAGTCGCGCTGGATATCCACCCCGGTGATCGTCCGTTCCTGGAGACGCTCTACCAGGTCCGGCTGCACCGCCGGGCCGCGGTACCACTTCAGAAGAAACCCCCGGCGATCCTCCGTCCCTCCAGTTGCCGAGACGATCCGCTCGGTGATCTCGGTACGGTGCAGCACCGGCAGCCCACCGGCTGCAGGCAGCAGCAGAACCCCCTGGCGATTCCCGGTGATCCGGACCGTCTCCGAAGGCAGGTCTGCCGCCGCGAAGAGCCCTGCGGCGGGGTGTTCCTCAAGCTGCAACGGAGAGAGGGGCCACCGGAGGGAGTAGCCGAACTCGATGCGAAACACCCGCTCTCCCCGATACATCTCGAACCCGCCGGGACGGTAGGCCACCACCACCGGGACGCTCCTGATCGTCTCGTCGTCCAGCTCCAGCCGGATCACCGCCGGTGCTTCCCAGCCCGTGTCGGCCCCGCCGGCGGGCACGGTGGGTATTCCCTGCGCCACCAGCGCCCCCCCGCGCTGGCGAAGACGGGTTCCGTCGAACTCCATCGTTGTCTCCGCCCGCACCGCCACCGGGCTGGCGATGGTCCGCAGGTCCCTGATCGTGTTTTCCGTGATGAGGACCTCGCCGCGATACTCCCGTGGCACCGAGCGCCCGCTGCCACCGGGCGAGGCCACAAGGGATATCCGGGTCTCCCGCTGCAGATGCCCGGCGTAGCGGCCGTCCCGATGAACCGAGTAGTTGGATCGCTCCACAATCTCGAGACGATCTGTCGGAATGAACGCCGTTTGCGCCGGGACAGTCGAGACCGCGAAGAAAACGAAGATACAGCCGACACAGGCGAGCCGGGAGAAATACATGGAGGGAGTCTATCCCGCCACAAAGGCATTCGCTACCTGCTGATCCTCATTTGCCGTCACCGTCGGCACGGGGTATACTGGAACAATGGCAACGCGCGTATCCGCCGCTGCGGACCTTGAACGAGAACTGCTGACCGCCACCGACTTCATCGACTGGCTTGAACCGGGGCGCCACGCCGATCTCATCGATGGGGAGATTTTCATGCACTCACCCGTTTCCATTCGTCACGCCGACCTGTTGAACTTCGTTGATGCTTTACTTCGGTTCTATGTTGACCGCCACCGGCTGGGCGTACTGTACCGCGAGGTGGTGGCTGTCCGGCTGAGCGCTCGCAACGTCTTTCTGCCGGACCTCGCATTTTACCGCGCCGGTCGGGAAGACGCGATCAGACCGACCCACATCGTTGAAGCGCCGGACCTCGTTGTAGAAGTCTTGAGCCCGCGCACCGCCGACCGTGATATCGGTCCCAAGTTTGCCGAGTACGAGCAACACGGTGTCCGGGAGTACTGGATTCTGGACCCGGAGACGCTGGCCCATCGCTTCTACCGTCTGGCGGGAGAAGAACTGGTGGAGTACGCCGATGGCGCCGAACAGATCGACTCCACCGTGGTCTCCGGTTTCTTCCTGCGCCGCCCCTGGCTGGACCCCACTGCCCTGCCCCGCCTCGACGAGGCGCTGAGTACAATAGACGCGAACCGCCCCGGATAACCGGAACGCCTGTTTCATGGTATCCTCAAACCATGGCACACATCATGACCGTTCAGGGCGAGATCGACGCGACCGAACTCGGGTTCACCCTCCCTCACGAGCACATCATGGTCGACTTCGCTGGCGCTGAGACCGCCGGACCCCACCGGTACAACCGCGACGAGGTGGTTGCGACGATGCGGCCCTTTGTTGAAGAGCTGGTCGCCGCGGGGGTAAAGAGCTTCGTCGAATGCAGCCCCATGTACCTCGCCCGGGACGTGCAGGTGCTGCGCACCCTGGCGGAGCAGACGGGGATGCAGTTCATCACCAACACCGGCCAGTACAAGGAACCGTACCTGCCGCAGGAGACGTTTCAGATCAGCGCCGAGGAGCTCGCCGCGCAGTGGATCGACGAGTGGGTCAACGGGATCGACGGGACGGATATCCGCCCGGGGTTCATCAAGACGGCGGTCTTTCCGGATCCCCTGGCGGTGACGCAGGTGAAGGTGATGACCGCCGCGGCGATAGCCAGCCGGGAGACCGGGCTCACCATCGGGACGCACACCTGCAAGGCTGTCCCGGCGCTGCAGATCATCCGTCTGCTGGAATCGCGGCAGGTGGACCCTGCAAAATGGATCTTCATCCACGCCCACCAGGAGGAAGACTTTGACCTGCTGCGAATGGTGGCAGCCGCCGGGTGCTGGATCGAGCTGGACGGGCTGGGCAGCGCCAGCGACGCCGCGATCCTCACCCCGTTACTGAAGCTGCTGGATGCGGGGTTTCAGCGGCAGGTGCTGCTCTCCCACGACGCGGGGTGGTACACCGTGGGCAAGCCCGGCGGAGGCACCCCCCGGCCCTACACCCACCTCACCTCGACGTTCATCCCGCTGCTGCGGCAGTTCGGCGTTGACGATGAGACGATCCGCGTGTTGACCGTGGAGAACCCGGCCCGGGCGTTTGCTATCGGGTGAGGGGGAGGCAGCCCGCCGGTGGTTCGATCGCCGCTCTTCCTCCGCAAGGCACCCCTCACCGCGCCCTGCGTGCCGGCCCCACCGCAAACCACGCGGCCCCTGCCAGGGTCAGCAGAATCACCAGGGCC
>SKHA01000236.1 GCA_007117185.1 Spirochaeta sp.
GTCTCGGCATCAGTATAAACACGCTGCAAAACTGGGAACAGGGTCGACGCACTCCTGATGGACCGGCCAGGGCACTTCTGCGGCTTCTGGTAAAGCATCCTCGGCTTGTGCTGAGTGATCTGGAACACGCATCGTAGGGTCGGTAGCCAGTCGTCCGCCGGGGCACCGTATAACGGTACCGGCGGCGGTTCACAGGCGTACATCAAAGCCGCCAGCTCTGCCCGGTCTTCCGGCACAACCGCATGATCGCCGCCCGGCCGCTGAGCAGTGCGGTGGGCAGGCCGCCGGGGGGCTGCACCCACTGCCCCGCCAGCACCATGTTCTCCAGCCCGGGGATGCGGCCGCTGTGTTCCATCATCTTCCCCTTCACGGTGGGAAAGAACGCCATGAAAGCACCCCGGTAGGCGTTGCAGTACCGCTGGTAGGTTTTCGGGGTGACCACATCGAGCACCGAAAGCTTCCCCTTCATCGCCGGAAAGCGCTGCTCCGTGGCGGATAGCACCGCCTGGCCGATCCGCGCCTTCTCCTGTTTGTACGCTTCCGGGTCCCGGGAGAGGTCGTGCCAGCGGTCAAAATCCTCGTGGAACTGGTTGAGATCGTAAATCAGGAGGGAGTGACCCTCCGGGGCAAAGCCCGGTTCGTGGCTGAAGTGTTTCATGGTGAGGCGGTTGATCGCCCGGCCGTTGATGGAGATGGGATCCACCGGGAAGTTGAGGCTCCAGGGAAGCTTTTCGCCCACACTGTCCATGGTACCGGCATACCCGAGAGCCACCAGGATCTCTGAAGCCAGGGGGTAATCAACCGGGTTGGCAAAGCGCTTTTCGAACGCCCGGTCCCGGTAGCGCCCCTTGAGCAGCTGGTGGTACACAAAGTGGGCGTCGCAGGCGGCGATCACGTGGTCCGCCTCGAAGGTGCGTCCGTCGGCGCAGACCACAGAGTGCACCCGTTTGCCCTGGATCACCAGCTCCTGTACCTCGCAGGACGTTTCCAGGACGCCTCCCAGGGAGGTGTAGCGCTCTGCCATACGCAGCGCCAGCGCCCGGGAACCACCCTTGGGGATGGAGGCTTCGCCGGTGGTGAACGCAGCGATAGCGAAGAAGATCATGGCAGCGTTGAAGGTGTCCGGCGCCATACCACCAAGTCCTTCCCGGATAGCCGGGTGGGAGAAGCGCCGGGCGAACTCACTCAGGTTCATCCGGCCGTACTTCTTGAGAATCGCCCCGGCGTCCTTCATGGACAGCAGCGTCCGGACCTTCTCAGGGAGGCTCATCAGGTCCCGGGGCTTCTCCACGGGGAAGGAGAAACTCTGCAGAAGGCGGACGTCATCGCAGAACTCCCGGATGTTCTCTGCATCTCCCAGTGACAGCTCCGTCCAGGACGCCTGAAGAGCGTCCAGGTCCCGAAAGATGGACAGCTGCTCCCCCTGGTCCTCGAAGCAGAGGAAGCTTTCGGGGTGGATGATCTCCACACCGTCCAGGGCGCCCACCTCCATCCAGAGCTTGTGGAAGGCGCTGCCCTCCCTGGTGCCGGTGAGCCAGTGGATGCACCCGTCTATGTGGTAACCACGGCGATCCCAGCCGGTGCACTGCCCCCCGGGGGTGTGGTGCTTCTCCAGGATGACACTCTGGAATCCGTGGTGCTGGGCGTAGATGCCAGCGCTGAGTCCGCCGATACCGCCGCCGATAATGATCACCTTCATGGGTTTTCTTCCTTTCTGCTTTCTGCTTTCCTCGCGTTGCCGGCGCGCACGAGATCGCTTCCCGTCTGCATCACCAGCTTCGCCAGATCATCCTCGCTAAACCACGAGGGTACCTGGTTGTTTGCCACCAGCAGCGTCAGCCCCAGCTGGAACGCCCTCATCTGCAGAAAGAGCACCCGGCGTTCATCAACGCTCCACCCGGCGAGCTGCGGGTCGTCACCCATCATGGCGATCATCGCGTTGTCCTGCACTTCGTGGTCTTTGATATACGGATTGGGCTTCATAGCGAGGTCGCGCACCAGCACGGGGTAGTCCCGGGCAAAGGCGAGGCTGGCCAGGCCGATGTTCTCGAAGGCGTTTGGCCCCTTTTGTCGGGTAAGGTACTCCTGCGACAGGCTGAAAACTCGTTCCACAATGGCACGGGTGAGGTCCTCGATGGTGGTGAAATTAACGTAGATCGGCGCCACCGAGCTGCCCAGCCGATGGGCAACGCTCCGGGCGGTAATTGCGGCGAAGCCCTCCTCCCGGGCGATCTCAAATGCGGCATCAAGAATCGCGTCCTTGTCAAATTGTGTTTTTGGGGGCACCAGTACGCTCCTGCATTTCATAATATACGGTTAGTTAGCTAACACTTGTTATATATTAAGGCATGGTTTCCGATATGTCAAGAGAGATTACAGAGTTCTGTGTGGTGGGCAGACCGGCTGTCGGTTTCACTACAAAAGAGAGGTAACGTTACTCCTATTGATCCAGCAGCGCTTCGACGTCTGCCAGATCATTCGGCCGACTTGTCGCTCGTTTGTTCCTGATCATTTCTTCGCGGCCAAGGAAGCGGATGGACGAGTCACCAAACGCGCCTTCGAGAGTTCACGACAACAACAGACTCAACTCCGTGAGAGCGGAACAACTCGAGCAACTCTTTCAAATCCCGAGATATCTCCATACCACGCCTTCCTGAGCCGCTCAACTTCCGCAAGCCGAGCCTGCGCTGACTGTGCCAACCACCACCGCCGATCCCGCCCAAGGTCGCTTTCCCCAAGCGAACGCTTCACGACCGTCTTGTCCATACTATGAGTATATCAGAAATCGGGGTGGAAGTATGGTGGTCCGCAGGCCGTACACTGCACCGTGTTGGAGTAGGCACCGTGCCCGGCGCACAAAAGAGGACCCCGGCTCCGCCAATGCGGAACCGGGGTCAAACCGTGCTTATGAAGTGCTCAGGTGAACCTCCATGTTCGGATTACTGAGCGTTGACCTGGTAGGTCA
>SKHA01000254.1 GCA_007117185.1 Spirochaeta sp.
CGGCTGCAGCGCGCCCGGATTCTGGTGGTGGGCGCCGGCGGGCTGGGGAGCACCGTTCTCATCCTGCTGGCCCGGTTGGGGGTGGGTACGCTGCTGATTCGTGACCCCGGGGTGCTGGACGCCCCGGATCTGAACCGACAGACCCTCTACCACGCCGACGACCTGGGCAGGCCCAAGGTGGAGGTTGCCCGACAGCGGTTGCAGGCGATCAACCCGGAGGTGACGGTGGAGGCGCTGCCGGAGCGGGTCACCCCGGAATCCCGGCTTCCCGAGGCGGACCTCTGTATGGACTGTCTGGACAGCTTCGGCGCCAGGGCGGCGCTGGAGGAGGCGCTGCGCAGCAGCGCCGAACGTGCGGGAACGGACCCGCCGCCGATCATCCACGGTGGGGCCGAGGGGTGGTTCGGCCAGGTATCGACGATACTCCCTGGCACCGGCGGGTACGCAGGGCTGTTCGGGCCCGCGTTTCTGGAGCGCCGCGACGAGGGCGCCGCGGGCAAACCGATCATGCCTCACGTGGTGGTGATGGTAGCCTCCGCGCAGGTGGCCGAGGTGGTTCACTGGTGCCGGGGCGGCACCGAGGCGATGCTGAGCGGGAGGATTTCCGTTATCGACGGGATGTATCACGACCATCAGATTATCAGCATTCATTCGCCGGTCACGGACAGATAAGGATACGTCGGTCCCAGAGGCAGTCCGCGCAGGACGGGCTGTAGGCGAAGCAGTCCGCGGTGGTGTCCTTGATGTA
Source organism: Spirochaeta sp. (assembly GCA_007117185.1). Taxonomy (GTDB): domain Bacteria; phylum Spirochaetota; class Spirochaetia; order DSM-27196; family Alkalispirochaetaceae; genus Alkalispirochaeta. Next base: position 749 of record SKHA01000254.1, read on the forward strand.
CTCGCAGCCGTCGCGCAGGCGGCAGTCCGGGCAGCTGGGATACTGTTTGGTTCGGACGGTATGGCGAAACCACATAGCGGAGCGGCTGTTCCAGAGTTCCAGGATCGGGGTGGTACCGATGGACCCGAAGGAGTGGTCCTTGGTCTCCCGCCAGCGCCCCTGGTAGTACTCCCTGCTCTCGTGGAGCAGGCGATAACACGGCGCGACCTGGCCGTCGTAGCGGATCACCAGCGCCTCCCGGTCGATGAAGGGACACGCCCGCTCGGTCTGGAGGTGGAACTCCGGGCGCTGTACCGTCGCTTTGTAGCGGGTGCGGTCCACAAAGGACTCCAGGATGTCCCCGGAGTTCTTCAGGGCGATGCGGTTGGCCGGACCGGTGGCGTCGCTGAAGATCAGTGTATCCTCCGCCATCGCCTCATCCATCGGCAGCAGGTTGGAGATGATGAACTCCCCCACCCCCAGGGTGATGAGCTCCAGCGCCTCCGATTCCAGCCGCTCCAGAGAATCCCGGGTCAGGATCCACTCCAGGGTTATCCGGGGTCTGTTTCGTGCTCCCGTTCCCAGGAGGGCGCGCCGTCGGGCGATGCGGGCGATGGTCTCCTTCAGGGTGGTGGCCTGCACGTGGCCCACCGCGCCGCATTCGTAGCTGGTTATGATCCGTTCCACAGGCAGGGTCACCAGGGTATCGATCATGTTCTCGCTGAGAAGGGTTCCGTTGGTCTGCAGATCCACCGGCACCCCCCGGGCCGCCAGGGCGGAGATCACCTCCAGCGCGCGGGGGTGCAGCAGGGGTTCGCCGATCCCGCCGATCAAAGCCGAGGAAAGGGCAGGCAGGGTGCGGATCTGCTGCAACAGGGCGTCCATCGTCTGGTCGTCCATCATGCCGAAGGGACGGGAAAAGTTGTTGCGAAAACACATACGGCAGGAGAAGTTGCACCGATTGGTGAGCTCAATGTAGAGTCTCCGGGGCCCCTGATCCGGCTCAAGGGTGAGGGTCCCTCCGGGGAAGGGAAACGTCTGGGTGTTCATCACGCTGTCCTATTCGTTACTTTTTTCACGATAACATCGGATTTATGTGGGGTCAACCAATAATTACATCGAATAATTCACAAAAACCGTGGAAGGGGGAGCTGCTGCCGGTGGTGTTTCACCGGGCGTACGTAACACCCCTGCCGGAGAACCACCGCTTTCCCATGGCCAAGTTCGGACGGCTGTATGAACTGCTGGAGGAGGAGGGACTGGTATCCACCGCCACGGTGCACGTTCCCGAACCGGTGAGTCAGGAGGAGCTGGCGCTGGTACACGACAGCGCGTACGTCCAGGCGTTCCTTGACGGGTCCATCGACGAGTCCTCGCTGCGACGGATCGGGCTGCCCTGGAGCAGTGCCCTGGCCGAGCGAACCCGCCACGCTGTCGGTGGGACGCTGCTGACAGCACGGCTGGCGCTGGAGACGGGGATGGCCTGCAACTGCGCCGGGGGCACCCACCACGCCCACCCCTCTTTCGGGTCGGGGTTCTGCATCTTCAACGACCTGGCGGTGACGGCGCGGGTGCTCCTTGAAGAGGGCGCGGTTTCGTCGATATTGATCGTCGATCTGGACGTTCACCAGGGCGACGGCACGGCGGCGGCGTTCGCCGACGATCCCAGGGTCTTCACCTTCTCCATGCATTGCGGGACAAACTTCCCGTACCACAAAACCCCCGGCGATCTGGACATCGACCTGCCCAACCATACCGGCGACGAGGCGTACCTGGCCCGGTTGCAGGAGGTCCTGCCGGGGCTGCTCGGTACGGTACGCCCACAGCTGGTCCTCTACGACGCGGGGGTGGACGTGTTTGTCCGGGACCGCCTGGGGCGGCTCGACCTCACCCTGGAGGGAATCCGACGCCGGGACAGCTATGTGATCCAGACGTGCCGCGCCGCAGGAGTGCCGGTGGCTGCAGTGATCGGCGGGGGCTACGATCGGGACATCGACGCCCTGGCGGATCGCCACGCGATCCTGCACCGCACCGCTACGGAGGTTTTTAAAGTATTGAAAACCTTGTAGCACAGAAGCTGCAGTACCACCGGGGACAGTAAAGAGATAGGGGTATCCAGCAGGTGATGTGATCACACACCGACGGGAATACCCCCAAACTCACCCTGTTTCCGGAGGTACCCCATGCCCCATCCCACCGTCTGCAGGAACCCCGACTGTCCCAACCACGCCAGC
>SKHA01000331.1 GCA_007117185.1 Spirochaeta sp.
CGGACACCGCCGATATCGGTCTTCCAACCGTCCATCCGCCGGGTGACCGGTCGCGCCGCCTCCAGAATGGGGATGGACGCGGGAAAACTCTCCAGGGTCTGCTCTTCCGTCTCGTACGCGATGCAGGCGCGAATCTCATCGAGAGAATCGTAAACGTCAAGGTGGGTCAGGGCGAGGCTGGTGATTCCGTTGGTCATGCAGGTGTACTTCAGGGCTACCAGGTCAAGGTAGCCTACCCGTCGGGGACGCCCGGTGGTGACCCCGTATTCCCGACCGACCTCACGGATGTAGTTTTCCAGGTCTCCCGTTTCCTCTCCGGTGAACTCGCTGGGAAAGGGTCCATTGCCCACACGGGTGCTGTAGGCCTTGAAGACCCCCAGGACGTGGTCGATGCGCCCCGGGCCGATACCGACTCCAGTCAACGCTCCAGCGCTGGATGAGCTGCCGCTGGAGACAAAGGGATACGTTCCCAGGTCAATATCCAGCAGAGCACCCTGAGCACCCTCGAGAAGGACGTTGGCGCGACGAATATCTTCGCTGTGCATGTACGCGGCTATATCGACGGACATCTCCAGCAGGGGTTCACGCCAGCGGGCGACAAACGTCTGATCGTCAGCGGAAAGTTCCTTCAGGTGGTCTTCCCAGGTGAGGTCGGCAATCCGCAGGCTGTCCCGGTGTGCTTTATGGGCGTAGGCTACCCCGATGCCACGGCCGGTGGTGCCGATGGGTACCGTTCGCTTCTTGTCCCGGTCGATGTCCTCGAGGGGGTAGCTGGGGAGAACCAGGTGGGCTCGATCGGAGATCATCACCCTGCCCCGCCATTCGATCCCCGCTTCCTCAAGTTCGCTGAGTTCGGAAAAGAGCGCTTCCGGGTCTATGACCATTCCACTTCCAAGAATCACCCGGGTCTGAGGATAGATGATGCCGGACGGAACAAGGTGAAGCTTGTAGGTCTTGTCGCCGTGAACGATGGTGTGGCCCGCGTTGGCACCTCCGGAAAACCGGATGACCACCGCTGACTCTGCGGAAAGATAGTCGACGATCTTTCCTTTTCCCTCATCACCCCACTGGGCACCAATTACGATTACATTCAATGGATTAACTCCGCGAGTAATTTGCCGGCTGCCGAACGAGAGACACATCGTGAATGTGACTCTCGGCAAGACCAGCGGAGGTGATCTTAACGAAGTTCCGATATTGACGCAATTGTGAGAGGTCCCGGCACCCGCAATAACCCATACCTTTACGCAAACCGGTGACGAGCTGGTGCAGGTACTGCCGCAATTCGCCCTTGTAGGGGACCCGGCCCTCTACCCCCTCCGGCACCGGTTCCTCCCCCTCGGCAACATTGTACCGCTCTCCGCCCCCCCGTTTCATGGCGGCAACGGACCCCATCCCCCGATACGACTTGAAGATCCGTCCCTCGTAGAGAAATTCCTTCCCGGGAGCTTCCTTGAGACCGGCAAAGAGACTGCCCACCATCACCGCGTGTGCTCCCGCGGCGATCGCTTTGGTGATGTCCCCGGAGAACTTGACTCCTCCATCGGCGATCACCGGAACACCGTGTTCACGGGCAACGTCCACCGCGTCCATCACCGCCGAGAGCTGGGGAACCCCGATCCCGGCGACGATGCGGGTGGTACAGATCGATCCGGGACCGACGCCAACCTTGATCACATCCGCTCCGGCAGCGATGAGACGCCGGGTTCCTTCTGCGGTGGCCACGTTGCCGGCGATGACGGTGAGGTCGGGATAGAGCCCCTTAACCTTCTGAACCGCATCCACAACGTTCCTGGAATCGCCGTGGGCCGTGTCGATAACGATGACGTCCACCCTGGCGTTGATCAGCAGGTGCAGCCGCGAGTCCACATCTACCGGGGCAATGGCAGCACCGACAAGGAGCCGTCCCGAACTGTCCATCGCCGCGTGGGGAAAGAGACGATGCTTCTCCATGTCCTTCACGGTGATCAACCCGGTGAGACGGCCCGATTCGTCCACTACCGGAAGCTTCTCGATTTTGAACTCGTTGAACTTTTCCTGGGCGCTGTTGAGGGTGGGGACACCAACCTGGACCACCGGATCCGGGGTCATCACATTCGATACCGCCACCGTATTGTCCGGGGCAAAACGAAGATCCCGGCTGGTTATGATTCCCACAAGATGGTCTTTTTCTATCACCGGAAGTCCGGAGATACCGTGGCGTTGAACGATTTCACGGACATCACCGATCGTCTGGTTGGGCTGAACTGTCAGGGGATCTTCGATGATCCAGTTCAGGTAGCGTTTGACCGCCGCTACCTGCGCTCCCTGCTCCTCCGGCGTCATGTTGCGGTGAATGACCCCCAGCCCACCCTCCAGAGCCAGGGCGATAGCCAGTTCCTTTTCGGTGACGGTATCCATGGCGGATGAGAGAACAGGAACATTGAGTACTACCTGCGGAGCGATTTCAACCTTCAGGTCCGTTTCGGAGGGCAGGAAATTGGCGAATCCCGGCTGAAGCAGGACGTCGTCGTAACTGTACTTTTCTATGAAATCGCGCTGTATCCGGTGATTCTGTTGTGTGTCCATGAACCATAATGCCGCAATTCAAGGATAAATGTCACCCCGGAGAGGTCCACATTTTACCGTAGATCGGTGTACACTTCGGGGGTGTTTGCGCGAAATCTCAGTAAAGTATTCCCGGTACTTATCGTCGGTGTGTCAGCAGCTCTCATTCTGTTTTCTTGTGCCGAAGCTCCAACCAGGGTCGTTCTCACCTCTCGATCAGACGTGATCGAGCCCGCTCCCGGTGAGGGAATAATCCTGGCGCGCAGCGAGACCGCCGGTATTGCGATTCAAGCTGATGGTGAAGAGGCTACACCGCTGGTAACCATTCCCGAAGAGAGCCTTCTTATCACCACGGTGAACGCCAACCTGGATCTGGACAATTCGGAGGAACAGATCGTGGTGGTCAAGC
>SKHA01000090.1 GCA_007117185.1 Spirochaeta sp.
CGCAGTTCGTTGCAGACAGGGCAGGTGATATCATGAACCTGAACAACTACCGGAACGCCGGACCCCACCACCGACAGATCGTACTCTCGTTCCGCCCGGGCGCGGAGGGCCCACACCAGACCACCGGCGGCAACCAGCACCGCCAGCACAATCGCACCGGCCTGCACCATCCGCCGGCGACGCCGCGCCTGTCGCCGTGCATCCCTCTCTGCCGCCTTGCGCTGTTGCGTTTCCGGGGACCCGGCCGTTGCTCCACCTTTTCGTTTGCCCACCTGCGCCCTCCTTCTGTATCTGATCAAGAAGGTAATAATTTTCCCGGGGGCGTGTACAGGAGGTCAAACAGCGCCTCGGTTATCCCCCGGCCAGCGGCCGCACCCAGTCGAGCGTCCCCGGCACCACCCGATACTGCTTTGGCATCTCAATCTTTTCCTGCTGCGACCGAAGCCAGCGGGTTCGTTCAAGATCAAGGTCGGCGATCAGGACGCCGGGGTCTCTGGCAGTGGCGATAATCCCTTCCGGTCCGGCGATCTGCCCGACCCCCTCCTCCACCCCGTACAGGCTCTGGGACGCCGCGGTGTACATGAGGTTTTCGATGGCCCGGGCCCAGAGCATGGTCCGCCAGGTGGGCAGCAACTCGTTGATCAACCCTCCGGCGGGAAAAAAGACGATCTCCGCCCCCTTCAGCGCCATAGCCCGGGCGAGCTCCGGCATATAGACTTCGCTGCAGATGAGAATGCCTACCTTCCCGTACTCGGTTTCAAACACCGGCAGGTCGTCGGCGCTCTGGTAGTCAAAGTCCCACGCCGGAATATCCCGATAGACATACGGCCCGGTTGGTGTGGTCCGCCGGTAGCTGCCGATGGTTGTACCGTCCGGGCCGATCAGCTCGGCCCCCACGTAGAACTTCCCGTCGGTTGCGGGTTCCAGCCGTCCCCGAATGATGTAAACCGAGAGGCTGCGGGCGCGCTCATAGAGCGCATCCGCCGAAAACTGATTACTCGGGTTGGCCGGGCCGGGGTACAACTCGGGAAAGCAGATGATCTTCGCCCCGGCGGCAGCGGCCTCGTCAAGATATTGCAGGGCGCGCCCGACGTTCTCATGCTCCCGGTTTCCCGAATGCGCCGCCGGTTGTACCACTGCGATCCGCACGGTGGATGTCATGCATCCTCCTGGGGCAGTACCAGGTTCAGTATGATCGCCAGCAGCGCACCCATCACGATACCGTCGGACACGATGATGCGCAGACCCGTGGGGACCACGTTGAAGGAACCGGCAGGCGCAACGGTCACCGCAAGGCCAACGCCCACGGACACCGCAAAGAGCAGGGCGTCCCGGCGCGTCTTCAGGCTGGTCCTGAGAATGCCGACTCCGATGGACGCAACCATTCCAAACATCACCACCAGGGTTCCTCCAAGCAGCGGCGCCGGAATGATCGAGATCACCGCGCCAACCTTGGGAATCAGCGCGAAGAGGATCAGAATGGCTCCGCCGAAGGCAACGACGATCCGGCTCCCTACACCGGTCAGGGTGATCACACCGATATTCTGGGAGTACGAGGTGAGGGGGGTCCCCCCGAAGAGCGCGGCGATGGTCGAGCCCAGGCCGTCGATTGCGACCGCTCCCCTGACCCGCTTTTCTGTTGGTTCAACCCCCACAGTATTGGAGACGGCGATGGCGTCACCGACGGTCTCAATCGCCGACGCGAAGAAGGCGATCACGATGGCCACCAGTCCGCCGATGCCGGGCCACTCAGGTGCGCCGAAGGGAAACAGCGTCGGAACGGCAAACCATCTGGCGGACGCCACCACCCCGAAATCCATAAATCCCAGAATCGCGGCCAGGATGTACCCGATGACCAGCGCGATGAACAGCGAAATGGCCTTCATGAACCCCCTGGTCAGACGGTTGACGATCACGATAATGGCGATCACCGAGGCCGCCAGAACAAGGGTCAGGGGTTCGCCGAAGAGGGGCGTGTTGAGACCCACAGCGTTGTTGATCGCAATGGGCATCAGGGCGACGCCGATAAGGGTGATTACCGTACCCGTTACGATGGGCGGAAAGAACCGCTGAATCTTGCCGATGATGGGGCTCAAGGCGAATTCCACCAGACCGCCGATCATGACAGCGGTCATCGCCGCGGCGATACTGACGGTGTTGCTGATCGATACGATCGGGCCGATGAAGATGTAAAAGACGCCCATCACGATGGGCAGTCGCGCTCCGATGAACCCTACCCCCAGCGCCTGAATGATCGTCCCGATACCGCACCCGATCATGACCCCGTTGATCATTGCCGCCCGCAGTTCCGGGGAGAGCCCCAGAATGTTGGAGAGAATCACCGGAAGGCCGATCATCGCGGTGAACATGATGAGGACATGCTGCAATCCCAGGAGAGCCGACTTGCCCACCCCGGGAAAATCGTCCAGCTTGTACGACAGTGAGGTAAGCTCTGTTGTCGCTGTTTCGATCGCGTTACTCATGGGAAACTCCTTTTCCGAAAGCGTTAGTACTTACACATTAAAGCAATCTCCGTGCCAACACCCACTTCGTGACGGCGATATTTTATTTGTATATCTGGCAATTAGTTACTCATTATGCGGATCGTTTCTTCATTCAGGATTGACTTCGTCGCCGTATATGATCTACATTGCTGTAGTTTTTGGTGCCCATAACTACGTATTTGTAAGGAGAATTCATGATCATCGACGTTCATTCCCACATCTATCCCCGAGACTACCTGGACGAGCTGGCAACCCGCAGGGGGATTCCGCGGGTAGAAAAGAGAGACGATGGCGAGCACTTCGTTATATTTGAAGACGAGGAGGCGCTGCTCGGTTCGACGCGGCCCATGCCGGCGTCGTTTTACGACCTCGCCGCCAAGATCGAGTTCATGGATGCTCACCGCATCGACCGTTCGGTGATCAGCGTCGGCAACCCCTGGGTGGATTTTTTC
>SKHA01000129.1 GCA_007117185.1 Spirochaeta sp.
CCGCCAGGGACGAGACCAGTATCACTGCGGGCCCGGGCGCCGGGGCAGCCCCGGCGCCCGCTCCGGCCCCCAGCATCGCTGACCCGGCACGAAGCAGTTCGGCGGTACACTGCACGTGCAGTTCCCCCATCTCCCTGAGCTGATCCGCCGGTGTCTGGAGAAAGGGCTCGTTGTGCCCGTACCCGGCGTTGTGCACCAGCATGCTCAGTTCCTCGCAGCGGGCGATACGGTCAGCCAGGGTCCGGCAGACCCCAGGATCCCGAAGGTCACCGATGAACAGCTCGGTGGTGACCGGCAGCTCCGTCGCAAGGGCAGCGAGCTCCGCCTCTCTGCGACCGGTGAGAATCAGATCGTACCCCTGCGCGGCGAGGCGCCGGGCCAGTGCGCGGCCGATGCCGCTGGTGGCCCCGGTTATGCATGCAGTTCCTTTTTTCATGGGGAAACGATACTCGAAACGGGCCCCCGTGGTCACGCTCCAGGATCTTTGGTGCGCCGGCGCACCCGCACCTCATCCACCGCAGCGTTGCCCGCCATGTCCAGAAGTGCCCCCACGATCCCGGCGATCTCCGTGGGGTCGATCAGCTGCTCCGTATCGATATCAGGACGAACCGAACGGACCATCTCGGTGTTGACCCCGCCGGGGAGGATGCTGTGCACCTGGACCGCGGCGCCCTCGCGGTGGAGTTCTCTGGCCAGAACCCGGGTGAAGCCATGCAGCGCGTGTTTGCTGGCGGCGTAGGCCCCCTGGTCCAGGTACGCCTCGGTGCTGACCACCGAGCCGATCACGAAGATGCGCCCACCCCCCGGGTTGGCCCGCAGCGCCGGCAGCAGCGCCTTCACCAGTTGAAAGGGTGCCCGTACGTTCAGCGCGAAGAGGTGGTCCCACTGCTGTACTGTGGTGTCTTCAATCGAGGCGCTCAGGGCGGCCCCCGCGTTCAGTACCAGAATACCCAGGGGCTCCGTGCCGCTCAGTTCCGCCGCCGTCTGTCCCAGCAGCGTCAGCTCGTCGTCCCGGGTCAGATCGGCGGGAACCACGTGGTGACCCTGCGGCCCCGGCAGGGAGAGCCGCACCGACTCCAGCTTCTCCCGGTTCCGGCCGGTCAGGATAAGCGATGCACCACGCTCGGCGCAGACCCGAGAGATCGCACTGCCGATGCCACCCCCGGCTCCTGTCACCAGGGCGCGCTGTCCTTCGTACTGTGTGCTGTTCATGGAGCGATCCTATCACAGTCGAACGATGACAGGATCACCCCGAGAGCACCCGCTACCCCTTGAGTCCCGAGGTCACCACTCCCTGCACGAAAAAGCGCTGGCCCGCCAGGAAGACCGCGATCACCGGTAGGATCGCCGAGACCGCCGCAGCCATGATCAGACTGTACCGCGTCTCAAATTCGTCCATGAAAAGGGTCATGCCCACCGGGATGGTGAACAACTCCTTGGTATTCAGAAAAATCAGCGGTTCCTCGTACTCGTTCCACCGCCAGACGAAGGACACAATCAGAAGCGAAACCAGCGCCGGCTTGGCCAGAGGCATGATAATCCGCGCCCAGATCGTCAAGTGGCCGGCGCCGTCCATGATCGCGCTCTCGGAGAGTTCGTTTGGAATCGACGTAAAGAACTGCCGCATCAGGAAGACCCCGAAGATGACGAAGATCCCCGGCAGGATCAGCGCCCAGTGGGTGTTGAGAATTCCGAAGTTTCGAAAGAGGAGAAATCGCGGAACCAGCAGCACCTGCGGGGGGATCATCATCGTCGCCAGGTACGCCAGAAAGAGTTGGTCCCGACCGGGAAATTTGAGTTTGGCGAAGCTGTACGCCGCCAGCGAGCTGGTGAGCAGCATACCGATGACAGAAAGGGAGGTCACCTTGATGGAGTTCAGGTAAAACACCCCGAACGGATAGACGCCAGCCCAGACTTCCCGGTAGTTCTCCCAGCGGATCGTCCGGGGGATCCACCGGATAGGATACTGAAATACCTCCACCTCCGACTTCAGCGACGCGGAGATCATCCAGACCAGGGGCATGATCATGAAAAGGCCCACCACACCGGCAAGCAGACTGATGACCGACGTTCGTAACAGCCTTTGATGTCTGTGTTTCATCAGTAGTTTACCCACCGTTTCTGTCCCTGCCACTGAATGATGGTGACAATAAATATGAGTGCGAAGAGGACCCACGCCATCGCACTGGCGTAGCCCATGCGGTAGTTCTGATAGGCGGTGCGGTAGATGTGGTACACCAGCACCGTGGTGCTGCGCCCCGGCCCGCCCTGGGTGAGGATCTGTACCGGTGCAAATACCTTGAAGGAGCTGATCACCTGGGTGATCACCAGCAGAAATGTGGCCGGCGAGATCATGGGCAGGGTGACGTGACGGAACTTGGCCCAGGCGCTCCCGCCGTCGACATCCGCAGCTTCGTACAGTTCCTTTGGCACACCTTGCAGCGCCGCCAGGTAGATGAGCATACAATAGCCCGCCTGCTTCCAGACACCCAGCGAAATGATCGCCGGCATCGCGAACAGCGGGTCCATCAGCCACACCGGAGGATCCACGCCGAAGCGGCGTACCAGCTCCGATACCGGCCCGTACCGGGAGAGTAAGGCCATCCAGATAGCCGAGATCGCTACCATCGAGACAACGTACGGTACGAAGTACATTGTTCTGAGGACACCCCGCCCGTAAATCTTCCTGTTCAGAACCAGTGCCATCACCAGCCCGGCCGCCAGAGAGAAGACGACCGCGAAGAACGTATAGACGATGTTGTTCACCAGAGAATCCACAAACCACGGATCGTCCACCATATCGATGAAGTTACCGATCCCGTTCCAGCGGATTCCGGCCGCTCCGGAGAGCAGATCCCACCGCGAAAACGCGAGATACAGACTGAACACCACCGGTATCGCGATAAAAGCGACAAATCCGAGAAAGTTGGGAAGTAGAAAAAGATAGCCTGCAAGGGTTTCCTTGCGGCGAGCCAGACCTGTCACGGTGATTCCTCCTGAAAACGTGGTCCGACGGCGCGCATCAGCGTACCATCGGACCGGACAAACTCGGGGCTGAACGTTGCGGTGGGTGCTGCGGTCAGCGGGCCCGGCGAATCAGGTCGTTCACCCGGCTGTCAATCTGGTTGATCGTGCGATCGAGATTCTGCCGTCCGGTGTACAGGAGCTGCACTTCCTCCTGAACCACGCTGCGCATATCGTTGTAGATCGCGACTGCAACCGGATTCGTCGGCTGATAGCTGAACAGGGGCTGGTCCATCACGACCCGCTGGAACGACTCAACGTCGAACAGCTCTGCACGGTCCGGACCCAGCATCGCTTCGGCCACACGCTGGGCAGGATAGCCGGTCCACGCCGGGATCTTACCACCCTTTTCAACCATGTGATCGGAGCCGGTGGTCGCCCAGTACCGGATGAACGTCCATGCGGCTTCCGGAGCGGGGCTGTCGTTTGCGATCATCGCCCAATCTCCCAGGGACCCTTCGTTGTATACCCGCTGCTGCCCTGCTGTCATGGAGTAGATCGGTACAAACGCGGTGGTGAAGTCGTGGTTGTAGGTGTCCCGGTCCAGCACGTTGCGCACCCGCCACGTTCCGGTATAAATCATCGCCACCTGGCCGGTCAGGAACTCCGTCGCGTCCGAGAGGTTCTGGGAGACCACCTCCACATACGGAACTTCGCTGCGATCGTCGTACTGCATCGCCCGGCGCAGCTCAATGAACTGGCGGAACAGCGGGTTGGTGAAGTTGGAGTTGCCCTCGGCGTTCAGGTACGCGTTGGGGCCTATCGCCGCCTGCGCCCCCAGAAGGAACAGCTGCGCCCAGTTGGGGTACATCACCCCGAACACACGGTCCTGTCCGGATCCGGAGCTGAGGCGTCGCGCGATGTCCCGGTACTCATCCACCGTCCACGAGTGGGGCAGGGGGATTCCCGCCGCGTCAAACATGTCCTTGTTGACCAGGAAAAACTGGGGCCCCCGGTTGGTGGGGATTCCGTACACCTGGTTGTTCACCGTACCGTAGGTGAGGTCGCTGAACGCCTCCACCAGATCAAGACCATCGGCCTGTGCCAGCGGTCCCAGAGGTCGGGCATTTCCGGCGGCGGCGCGTCTATCCAGGATGTTGTTGTTGTAGGTGAAGAACACATCCACCTGATTTCCGGCGATCAGGGCGGTGTCCAGCCGAAGATTGCCCTCTTCGTTGTTGACGAACCGGGTGTATTCGACGGTGATATTCGGATGGGCCGCCTGAAACGCTGCGATGAGGTCGCCAGGACCGTTCTCTTCGGGAACGCCGCCCCAGACACGCAACGTTACCGGCTGCGGTGCCGTCGCAGCCTCGGGTGCCGCCGCCGCCGGGGCAGTTTCCCGTCCGCCACCGGCCCAGAGAAGTGTGCCGGCCAGGGCCAGCAGCAGGGTCGCCATCAGTAATCGTTTCATGAAATCCTCCTTGGAGATTTGGAATACCCTGTCATTCTCCTCCGGCTTTTTCGATCCGCACACTCACGATTTTCGGGAAGGGGTACACCTTTTTCGGAATCATCGCGTGCGGTCACCGTCGGAAGGTGTACGATTTCCGGACCGGAACGCACCGGGGGGTACTCCGACAATCCGCTTGAACATCCGGGAGAAGTACTTCTCGTTGGGGAAGCCCACCGCCGCGGCAATGCCGGCTATGGTATCGTTGCTGTGTAACAGCAGCTGCGCGGCGGCGTTGACTCGTGTCCGATTCACGTACTCCACAAACCCTGTTCCCTGGTGGTGACGAAAAAAGTCCGAGAAGTACGTGACGGATTTTCCGGCTACCCGCGCCGCCTCTTCAAGGGAAAGATGCCGGGGGTATTCCCGCTGCACCAGGTCACGCACCCGGGCGATTTCTGCGGGTACCGTCGGCCCCCCTGTCTCCTGGTGCTGGGCCAACTCGTCAAGGGCGGTCCGAAGCGGGGTAAGCAGTTCATCCAGCCCCGCCGCTTCGCGGGCGCGCATCAATCCGGTGTCGTTTCCCGCCCCAAGAGCCAGGAAGCACGCCATGAGCTGGGTGGTTTCTCCGATTGCGTTGACTCGGGGTACCTGCTGCTTCTGGAGTTCCTGAGCGAACTGTTGCAGCCCCGCACGTACGGTTTCGTAATCGCGCTGCTCCAGCGCCCGCTCCATTTTCCTGCGGACACTCCGAACGATGGACAGATCGCCGGGAATCGAGTCCCCGGCAACCTTGGCCCTCTGGATTATCACGGAACCGGGTTCACAGAACTGAAAGTCGAAGAACCTGGCACTTCCTGCTGGCTCGGGAAGGCTGATACCGACACGGACCACCAGGTTCATGCTGTGGGCCAGGTGCCGCACGATTCGTTCTCCCAGACGGTGCGGGTCCCCGCGGAGTCCTTGTACGGTAAAGTGCCAGACACCGCCGTCCCGGACCCCTTCCAGGGTGATGCTCACCTCCCGTCCGACGATCTGATGGACCAGGGAAACGATCTGCGAGGAGAGAGATTCATCTCCCCGTCTTGCCCGGGCGTCCCCGACTGCGTTTACCCTCAGCAGGATATGACGGCGTTCCCGGGTTTTCGTCGTTCTCGATGCAGCGGGAAGGGGTGTTCCCCTCCGTTTCAGCGCCTGTTCCTCCAGCCGGACCCGTGCCCGCTGAAGGACGGGCAGGATCGTATCGCGTTCGATCTCGTGCTTCAGCAGATAGTCAATCGCCCCCATCTCAACCGCCCGGCGGGCATACTCGAAATCCCGGTGACTTGTCAGGACGATGAACTCCGCCAGGAGACCCCTCTCACGAACGGTCTCCATCAACTCAAGACCAGTCATCCCGGGCATGACGATATCGGTTATGACGATAACCGGCATCATCAGCGGGATCAGCTCCAGCGCTTCCGCGCCGTTGCGGGCGTCTCCGGCAAAGGAAAACCCCGAGACGTCACTGGAGAGGAGGGTTCGCAGCCCCGTCCTGACCAGCATCTCGTCGTCAACCACCAGGATATTCATCGGTCACAACCGTGTAGGGAAAGCGAATACTCACCCGGGCCCCCCCGGGATCGCGTCGCTCCAGGAATACGCCCCAGGAAGGGCCGAAGAGGCTGCGTACCCGCTGGTGGATGTTCCATAGACCGATCCCTCCATCGGCGCTGACCCCTTCCCGGGGGTGGCCGTCGTCGGGAATTGTATCAAACCCCCGGCCGTCGTCCTCCACGATGATCTCTACCAGCCCCGGAGGGGGGGCAGGACACCCCCGAAGAATCACCGAAACCTGGACGATTTCCTCCCGATCCGGGGCGATGCCGTGTTCCAGTGCGTTCTCCACCAGGGGTTGCAGGCAGAACACCGGGCACTGCGGATCGCCATCCAGCGCGGTGTCGTCGATCGTCAAGTCCCAGCGGTCTCCGGTTCGAAGGGTCTCCAGCAGGAGAAACTGACGCGCCGTCTCTACTTCCCTGCTCAACGGTACCACCGACTCGCGTTCGTAGAGCGATCGCTCCAGGATTGCCGACAGCGCCTGGATCATGCGGGATACGTTGTCTGCCCCGGACATGCGGGCCGACCAGTTGAGGGTGTTCAGACTGTTCAGCAGGAAGTGCGGACGCACCTGAGCGCGCAGGCGGGCAAACCGCGCCTCTTCGGCGAGGTGGTGTTCGTGTTCAACTTGCTGGAAGAGCAGCTGGATCTGGTCCAGCATGCGGTTGAACTGTCCCGCCAGCTGACCCGTCTCATCGTCCCCGAGGGGCGGCATCCGGGTGTTCAGGTTTCCCGCTTCCACCTCCTGAATCTTTTCCCGCAGTACCACCAGGGACCGTGTCGTCGAAAAGACGTTAAGGACGATGACAACCGCCACCAGCAGGGCCAGCGCCGTCACCAGAATGACTCCGTGGCGCTGCAGCGTGCGAAGTTCCGCCAATACCTGATCCGCGGCGAGGGGAAACCGAACCACCCACCCATTCTCCATGGTCATAAACAGATCATCTTCATTGCCCCGGGTCCCGGCCGATGCGGTCCCGGCCTCCTCCAGGATCATGCCATCCTCCAGAATGGACAGCAGATCCCGGGCGTTGATACTTACTGCCGCCACGGCGGCGACGGTGGACCGGTCGTAGGAGCGAATCGCCCGCGCTACCGTGAGTTCCAGTGTCTCCGCCGGCCCGTCATCGTGCCAGAGTCGACGTTCTTCGATTGACCAGTGCATCCGCTCGGGCTGACTCAGTGCCCGTCGATACCATGTGCTTTCCTGGATCACGTCGCGATTTCGGGATGTGTCGGAGACAGTGGCCACCATGATATCCTCGGTGAGAAAGTAGGAGTGCATGGTATAGCGGAACATCGAGGTACTGATCAGCCGCATCGTCGACTGTAGTTCCTGGACCGCAAGGAACTGTTCCCCCTGGTCCGGGTCGGACTGGGCGGCGAGAAACCGCCGACCTGCGGCGCTGGAACTGAGATAGTTTACCGCGGTGGAGAGGGTGCCGGTGATCCGCTCCAGGTGGAGGACCGTCTGCTGCAGCACCGCGTTCTGACTGGCCATCAACTGTTCCTCGATGATACGACTGGCGACCCGGCTGAAGAGGGCAAACCCCGCCAGCACCGGCACCAGGACGAGGACAGCCAGCAGAAGTACGAGGCGGGTGCGTATCGACCGTGGCAGGAATCGCGTGGCCATGGTGCCATTGTAGCACCAACTCCCGGTGACAGAGAAAGGGGTTTTGGTGCTATTATTGCAACATGAACGCGTCTGAAACGATTGTGCACGGAACAGACTACTACCCCGAGCAATGGCTGGAGCAGCCGGAGATTCTGCAGCGCGACGGTAAGCTGATGATTGAGGCGGGGATCAACACGGTTACCCTTGGTGTTTTTGCCTGGAGCCACCTGGAACCCCGGGAGGGCCACTACCAGCTGGACTGGCTCGATGAGGCGATCACCCGGCTGGGCGCCGCGTCCATTTCTACCATCCTGGCCACCCCCAGCGGGGCCCGCCCCCCCTGGATGGCCCGGGCATACCCGGAGGTGCTGCGCACCCGGGAAGACGGACAGCGCGCTGCCTACGGCGGGCGGCACAACCACTGCCCCACCAGCCCGGTCTACCGCGAGAAGGTAGCGGCGATGAACGAGGTGCTGGCGCGGCGCTTTGCCGGTCGGGACGAGGTGACCCTCTGGCACATCTCCAACGAATATCAGGGTACCTGCTACTGCCCGTTATGTGCCGCAGCGTTTCGCCGGTGGTTGCAGGAGGAACACCATGACGATCTGGAGCTGCTGAACCGCCGCTGGTGGTCCAGCTTCTGGAGCCACCGCTACACCGCATGGGACCAGATCGAGCCTCCCATGACCCAGGGGGAACGCCATCTCCACGGCCAGATCATCGACTGGAAGCGGTTTGTCTCCCATCAGATCAGTGATTTCGCCCGCCACGAGGTGGCGGCGATCCGCCGCCACGACGCACTCACCCCCACCACCCACAACCTCATGGGGTTGCACCACAGCCTGGACTCCGCCGATCTGGTGCGGGAAGTTGATATGGTCGCGGGTGATATCTACCCCGCCTGGGGGCTGCCGCCGGGCAGCGACGACGGGATGCTCCACCGCATCCCCGAAGACGGCGATGTGATGCGCAACTATCGGTTCATCCTGGCCTGGTACCGCGGAATCGCCGGTGGGCGCCCATGGCTCCTCATGGAGAGCACCCCCGGTACCACCAACTGGCATCCTGTGGGCCGTCTCAAGCGCCCGGGAGCCCACGTACTTTCCAGCCTGGCGGCGATCGCCGGGGGAGCCGCCAGTGTGCAGTACTTCCAGTGGCGCCAGGGGCGCGGGGGGTGGGAGCAGTTTCACGGCTCCGTGATTGACCACGAGGGCAACCGGGGGCGGACATTCCGGGAGGTGCGGGAACTCAGCGCGATCCTGGCACAGATGGGCGATCTGGGAGGGGTGGCGGCGGGGCAGCGCATCAACCCCGCGGCGGTGGTGCTGGATACCCCCAACCGCTGGATGATCGAACAGGCTTCCGGGCCGCGGAACGACGGGCGCCGGGATCCTGTGGAGACGGCGATGCGCCACCATGCCGCCGTGGAGGACCGCGGTCTCACCGCCGATGTGATCCCCGCCGGGGCCCTGCTGTCCCGGGACGCCCTGGCAGCGCGCCAGGTGATCGTCCTGCCAATGACCGCCCACCTGCCGGAAGGTTCCGCCACCACGTTACGCCAGTGGGTGTACCAGGGAGGCACCCTGGTGGTCACGTATTTCTCGGGCATCTTCGACCGCTGGCAGCGCCTGGAGGAGGGCGGCTATCCGGCGGGCCTCACCGGCCTGCTGGGCGTCCGGGTGGAGGAGCGGGATCAGCTCGCCGTCGGTGAGGCCGTCCCCCTCCTGTGGGACGGCCGCGATGCGCCCGGGAGCACCCCCGAAGGCATCTCCGGGGCGACCATCCGTGGCGCCGGGCGGGAATACTGCGACATCCTTCGAGTGGAGGTTCAGGAAGTTCCGGGGGACGACGGGGAGGTGGAAATTGTGGCGCGTTACGGCGGCGAGTTCTACGCCGGAACCCCGGCAATCACGCGGCGATCCTACGGGGCAGGGTACGCGTGGTACCTGGCGTGCCGTCTGGATACCGACGCCCTCTCGGAGTTGTACCATCGCGTTCTTCCAGAAAGCAGCGCGCCGCCGTCACCGCCGGGGATACACCGCATGGTGCGTCCCGGCAGGGAGTACACCTGGGAGTTCTACTTCAACCCCACCGAGACAGCCGTTACGTGGCACCCGGGGTTCATCGCCAGTGATAACGCCAACGACCTGCCACCGATCCTGTACCGCGGGCGTGCAGGACAGGACGGCTCCCTCACCCTGGATAGCTGGGGCAGTGCGGTGGTCCGAAGCAGCCAGTAGCGACGCGGTAAACTCATAACGGTCCAGGCTATCCACACCTCGCCGATCGTTTCGGCATGGAAGAGGACACTTCCACCTCGTCCCGGCCGCCGGCGGTGTAGCCCGGTATCGAGATCCCCTGGTAGTACCAGTCGAACATGTCGCGGCGGAGCTTGGCCATCCAGGAGAGCCCTTCTTCCCGGCGGCGCAGGTTGTAGAAGACCACTCCCTCAGCGAAGATCTTCTCGCTGCTCCCCCTCTTTGAAGCAACTCGGGTGAAGTAGCGGGAGTGGAGCCAGTCCTTGAACCAGGCGCTCCAGTTGTCGAAGGTACGCTCGTGCTCGTGGAAGGACCGGTAGCGCAGGTCGGTAATTGCTTTGTGGAAGGGGTACCACTCGTGCAGGTCAAGCTGGTACGGGTTGCCGTTGATCCTGGGGCCGATCAGTTCCCCTGCCTGTTCGCCGTCGGGGTTGACGTACCCTTTACCGATGGAGCGGAAAAGCCCCTCGATCAGGTGGGTCTTCCCCGAAACGATCTGCAGCGGGTCGATCACGTTCTTGCGGTTCTGGAATGCCACGAGGCGGCCCTTTTCCGTTTTGATTTTGATGTTGGTGCCGTCCAGCTTCTCCACCGCGAAAGTATCGGGATCATCGAACACCCATTCGTACCCCCGGTTGATGCGATCCACCACCAGGTAGACCTCCGGTTTCCGCAGGTGAAGTGCGCGGCCCCGGCGACGATAATCCTCCTTATCCACCTGAAAGGTCTGCCGGATGAAGGGACAGTGCAGTTTGGGAAAATCGCTGAGAGTTTCCATCAGATGCGCTCCTCCCCAAAGATGCGCTCCACCTCCACCATAAGCCCGGGGAAACATGCCGATTCCACCGGCCGTCCCTCCAGGGCGATGCGGCTATCCACCAGCTCGAAGTCCTGAAACGCGTGTACCGTGACGGAACGGTTCACAGGGTCCACGATCCAGCACTCCTTGATCCCGCTTTCCATGTAAAGGTCCACCTTCTTGATGCTGTCTTTACTGCGGGAGG